>JAFTIE010000208.1 GCA_017457065.1 Lentisphaeria bacterium | reverse complement strand
GGCTCCGCCGTATGAAGCATTTTCCTGCGGAAAATATGAAGCGCCCCGTTGGGGCATGAAGCGCTTGCTTCGCAAGCATAATAAGGCATTTTTTTGTTCTCTTTTTTCAGGTAATACAACGGAAAAACACCTGTTTGACAAATTTTACTCACAAGCAACTCGATCAGGGTGAAAGCTGACCGTCCGGTCCATGGAAGCGTTTTCGTTCTTTTCACATTCTTTTCCTTTCCTTTCCTTTTGTAAGGAATTAAAATTGCGTCGATCACAGATCTGTTACTTTGAGCTGCTCTTTTTCAGGGGTGTAGACCAGATCTCCGGGCAAACCTTCGGGGAAGAGCCGCACATTGCGGTAGCGCCCTGAAAGAGCGGTCAGAGAGTTGCTGAAAAAGAGGAAGGTGTAGGGCTGCTCCCCGTGGAGCAGACGGGCGACACGGTGTCCCAGCTCAATACGCTTTTTCATATCAAAGGTGCCCTGAAGCTCCTCAAGAAGTTTATCCAGTTCCCCATTTTTATAGCTGATGTGGTTGCTCCCCTCGTTGGCGATCTGGGAGGAGTGCCACACCTGATAAAGATCGGGATCAAAGGAGCTTGACCACCCCAGACAGCAGACGTCATAGTTTCTGGCGTTGAGGTTCTGGACGTAGACCGACCACTCCACGTTGCGGATCTTCATATCGATACCGGCTTTGGCAAAGGATTCTTTGAGCATGGGCATCAGGCGCTGCTGGATGGAACTGCCGGAGATCTGCATCATGGTAAAGGTGAATTTGCGTCCATCCTTTTCCAGTATGCCGTCATTATCCTTATCCTGCCAGCCCGCCTCACGGAGCAGTGCCGCCGCCTTTTCGGGGGCATAGGGCCACGGTTTCAGCTCTTTGGGCACGAAAGCACTCCCCGGCATGAAGGGGGTGACAGCAATTTCGGCAAGTCCCCGGTAGATCTCTTTTTTGATCTTTTCACGATCCACCAGCATGGTGAGTGCCTGCCGGACTCTTTTATCCTGAAAGAGAGGATTTTTCTGGTTGTAGCCGATATAGCTGTACTGGGGCAGCAGATAGCGGAACTTTTTCAACTTGCCCGTTTTGAACTCCCTGCCGTTGGTACGGTTGATATACTGATCGGGAAGCAATCCCAGCCAGTCCAGTTTTCCTCCCAGCAGTGCCTGAAAGCGGGTGTTGGGGTGTTTGATGATCTCAAAGACCAGATAGTCAATGGCAGGCGCCGCCAGATATTTTATCCCGAAATAGTTGGGATTCCGCTTGAAGATCAGCCGCCGTCCCCTTTCCCACTTATGGAAGATATAAGGGCCGCACCCCACGATCATACGGTTGCGCCGGTGGTCGTCATTGAACTTTTTACCGTCAAATTTGCCGTCAGGGGCATAAAAATGCCGGGGCAGCGGGGACATTCCCAGCGTGGAAGAAAGAGAGTTGTAGTAGGCTTTGCGCCACCTGACGGTGAATTCGTAGTCGTTGTGGACTTGGATGGAGTCAAGGTACTGGTAATAGACCCGCAGGGGGGCGCAGTTGACATCTTCGTTTTTGACGGTATCCACAAAGAATTTAAAATCCTTTGCCGTAACCTCTACATTTTTATGCTTTTTACCCGTCACGGGATCGGTGAAATCATGCCACTTGATCCCCCGGCGCAGCTTGATCCGGTAGCTTTTGCGGTCGGGAGAGATCTGCCAGGACTCCGCCATCAGAGGCTCCCAGAGCTCCGGTCTTGCGTAGTTTCTCGTCCCCAGTGAAGCGGAGCACAGTCCGTTGAAAGAGGATGCCATGGCTTCGTTGGAGGTCAGAGGATTCAAATTGCCCGGTTCCGCTTCAGAGGCGCGTATGATCCTGCCGCCGGTAACTGCTCCGGGGGCGTAAAACTCTCTGTTGGCGAAAAGCGCTTCCTCAGAAGCTTTTCCCTTGAGCGCCTTCCGGGGGGAGGACTCCTGAACTGCCGGAGCAATGGAAACAGTTTTCACATTGCGCAATGTGTCCGCCAGATGGTAGTTGGACTCCCGCAGACGGTCAAGAGCGGTGGTGATAAAGTACCCGGCAAGAGCGATGGTCACGATCAGCACTGCCAGCAATACTTTGATTCCCGTATTTTTCATAGGTGGGACCCTTCTTATTTCTTCTCACGGCAGATGAGCATGACAGGGCGCCACAGACCGCCCAGACCGCCCTTATCCTCCACCCGGACGAAAAGAGTTTGCGTTTTCTTTTTCCAGCTGATATGCTGAGTGATGGGGATGATGAAAGGTTTTTTCCAGTCATCCCCCCCCTTGTAGAGCTGAGTACCGCAGAGTTTGCCGTTGAGATAGACCCATGCGGATTCATCCACTGCTCCGAAAAGCAGTGCCACCTCTTTGTTCCACCATTTGAAAGGGACTTGCAGCTCAAGTGCATACCAGGCGGAACCATCGTACCGGGAAAGCAGTTTTCTGAACCTGGGGTCAAGAGTATCGTTGGCGTGCTGCTGTTCCCAAGGGGAATCCAGACGCAGGGCGCGCCAGTTGCCTGTTTTGCTGAAACTCTGTTTCCAGATCTCCTCCCGGGTGAGTTCGTTTTTGGGATCAACGGAAAAGCGCCACATGAGGGGCAGATTAAAGCCCTCTTCATAATCGCTCAGGTAAGTTGCCCGCCTGATGCCCGCCACATCGCCGAATTCATTTTCCACGTCAAAGAGATTGTAGAAACTCATGTTGATTTTTTTCCAGCTGCTGATACGGAAATCCAGCAGCTCTTTGCCCCGTTTGATCTTGTCGGCAGCGCCGGCGGCGATGGCACGGCAGGTTTTGCGGCTGTGCAAGTTGGCAATGAAGAGTTTCGTCAGACGGCTGCGCTGCTCAGGGGTGAGTTTCTTGGAAAGTCCCCGTTCCAGGATCCTGTCTGTCACATCGAAGTCACGTTCAAAGTAATATTTCCCCAGATCCCACATCAATCCTCTGCGGAAGTTGCCGTACCGTCCTTTTTCTATGATCTTCTCTTTGTTTTTGAGGAGACGGTTTTCAAAGATCTCTTTGCGCCAGTAAGAAAAAAATGCTTTCACTTCGGCAGAAGCATTCCCGAAACCGGAACAGTATTCCTTGAAGTGCTCTTCAAAGCTTCTGCGGGGATAGATATGAGCACGGGCGAGGATATAGTCGGCAATGCCTGTGGTGTCCCAGAAACGGTGGATCGAATCGTAATCTGTACCTATGATACCGTTTTTATATCCCACCTGAAAATGGTCAAAAAGGCGTTTTTCGATGCCCAGAGGAAGTCCGGTGTTGATGTGCTGATCGTTGGGGCGCTGAAACATCATGGTCGCCCCCATCCTGCGCCACCCCTCGTATTGGGCTTGCACCTTTTCAATACCGAGCATACCCGGCACAAAGCCGATGATGATATTGGGTTCGACCCGGAACTTCTGGGGGGGAAAGCGGTAAACGGAATAAGCGTAAAAGGTGATTTTCACATCGGGATCGGTCTTCCGTGCCTCTCTTGCCACTGCATTGGCAAAGTAAACATAGCGGTCGGTCAGATTTTCCGCCCAGCGGGGATCGCCTTCAGGAGCGATATCCAGTGCCCGGCAGCTTTTGCACTGACAGTAGTCCCCTGAGTCATTTTCGCAGACGTTGATATAGGAGGGACGGGGGTTCTTCGCCTTCCAGAGATCGACGATCTTTTTCACCAGTTTGGGGTTGGAAACACACATTTTGATGCGTGCGGGGTCTTTCCGGGGCTTGCGCCCTCCCGGGATCAGAGCAAAAAATTCAGGGTTGCTTCTGCCGTAGAGTTCCCACCACCGGGTGAAGGCATGTCCGTAGCCGTAGCTGACACTTCTGCCCTGACGCATTTTTTTGAGCCAGAGCAGAGTCTCGTAGTCCTTTTCGGCGTAGTCTTTTTTGTACTGCTCCTGATAGAATCCGGGCATGGTGCTGAGATTTTTTTTGGTCCGGGAACGGAAACTGCCGTAGTCAAAGCGCATTTCTCTCTGCACAAGTCTTCCGGGATCCCAGCTGAAATTCCCCTCTTTGAGTTCCAGTATATGAGAGGCGGTAAAGGCGGTATCTCTGTCGCCGGGAGCAAGAAAGAGGAACCCCAGCTGATCTTCAAGGAAGGCGTAGACGGCAGTCAGGTCCCCTGTCCTGTTCCGGGACTGCAATATCCTGCCGGTATCGATCTTTCTGCCGCCGGTATTGAAGGAGTCTCCATAAAGCCGGGTCATCTCTTTCCCCACTTCCCACCGGGCTTCCTCCGGTTTCAGCTTTGCACCGGCAGGGCGGGCAAAGAGGAAAAGGTATTTCCCCGGAGTTCCCTTTTCCACAATGGGGAGCTCTTTGGAGGTCTTCATTTTCAAATGCCGCTGGAGCTCCTTTGCGGCAAAACGGACGATCCCCGGCGAATCGGGGGGAACCACGATCTGGGCTTTCCCCGGATCAACGGTCAGCCCCCGGAGCACAGAAAAGTCCAAAATAAGCAGTACAGCGGCGCAAAAGAGCTTTTTCATTTTTCGGGCCTTTTATTCCACTGCCAGAGTCACGGGGCGGTAGATGCCTCCCTGTCCGTTTGTATCACGGACCTTGACCACGATGGTCTGCCAGCGATTGTTCCAGTTGATATTCTGATCGATGCGGATGGAAAAAGATCTCTTCCAGTCGTCGGGATCTTTGAAGACCCTTTCGCCGCAATATTTGCCGTTGAGGTAGACCCATGCGGACTCATCCACAGCGCCGAAAAGCAGACAGATCTTTTTGCCCTTCCACTCTTTGGGAACAGCAAGGCGCAGAGCATACCAGCCGATGCCGTCGTAGTTTTTCATGAAATTTCTCAAGCCGGGGTGGGCATATCTGCCGGGATTTTCCCAGCCGGTAGTGATACAGACTCTCTCCCAACAGGCTTCAGCTTCGGTAAAAAGAGTATTTTTCCAATTGAGTTTGTCCCCTTCATTTTTGGGATCGGGAGCAAAAAACCAGTATTCAGAAAGGGGAGTCCCTTGGGAGAAGTTTTTCAGAGTACCTGCCAGTTTTCCCCCTGTCACATCGCCGAAACCGGCTTCGATGTTGAAAAGGCGGTGCCAATACATATTGACTTTATCCCAGTTGGCTTCACGGAAATCGTGAAGTCTTTTGGCGGCAGGGAGCTTTTGGGCACCTTTGGCGGCAATAGCCAGATAGGTGAGACGGGCGTGTTTGTTTGAGAGCAGCATCTGTTCCAGAAGTTCCTTCTGCCGGGGACCCAGCTCTTTCTTGAGACCCTTTTTCAAGATGGCATCGGTGATATCAAAGTCCTTTACAGTGTAGTATTTTTCAAGATCCCACATAAGACCCCGTCTGAAGTTGCCGTAGCGTCCTTTGGCGGCGATCTTTTCCCGGTTGGGCATAAGGCGCTTTTCATACATCTCTTTGCGCCAGTAGGCGTAATAGGCCTTGACTTCAGGAGCGGCAGCGCCGTAGGCGGAAGTGTATTCATTCAGATGTTCTTCAAAGGTCCTTTCCGGATAGACATGGGCACGGGCAAGGATGTAGTCGGCGATACCCGTTGACGCCCAGAATCCGTGGATGGAGTCGTAGTCGGTACCGATCATACCGTTTTTGTAACCCACCTGAAAGTGTTTGAACATGATCTCCTCAAATCCCATGGGGAGTCCGGTGTTGATATGCTGGTCATTGGGACGCTGGAACATCTCTCTGGCGCCCCATTTGCGCCACTCTTTGTACATTTCGTCGGTCTTCTGATAGCTGTTCATGGCAGGAACGAATCCGATGACGATGCCGGGCTCCACCTTGAATTTGCGGGGCGGGTAACGGTAGACGCTGTAGGCGTAGAAGCCGACTTTGACTTTGGGATCGATCTTCCGGGCTTCTTTGATGACTTCGTTAGCCATCCAGATGTAGCGGTCGGTCAGGTGTGCGTTCCATGCTTCGCCGGGCTTGGGAGAATCCAGCTTGAGACACTCGGCACATTTGCAGTAGTTGCCCCAGTCATTTTCGCAGACATTGATCATGGGGGAGCGGTGTTTCTGAGATTTCCAGTTATCAACGATCTGTTTGATGAGTCCTCTGTTTGAGGGGCACATCTTGATATTGCTCACATTGGCGGCGGAGCCCCAGGGGGCGCGTTTACCGTTGTGGAGCGCAAAGTATTCAGGATGTTTGGCACCGTATTTGTGCCACCATGTAGTGAAAGCGTGTCCGTAAGAGAACTGGACACTGGTTCCCATACGCATCTGCTTGAGCCAGCGATAGAGATCCAGATTGCGTTTGGGGAGATCGGTTTTGGCTTTTTGGCGGTAGAATTCGGGGTAGTTCAGATCGTTGACGACCTTTTTAGGTTCGACGGCTCCGGAACGGAGTCCCCGCTTGACCAGTCTGCCGGGATCCCAGGTATTCTTTCCCTCTTTGAGTTTGAGGAGAGCACCGGGGGTATAGCTGGTTCCCAGAGTGCCGGGGGCGAGGAAGAGGAAGTTGAGCTGCCGTTCCAGAAAGTCGTAGACGGCGGTCAGATCACCTGTGCGGCGTCCCCACTTGAAGACGGCTTCATCTGAGGCACGGGGGTGAAAATAGGATGAATCCCCGTAAAAGCGGGTCTGTTTTTTTGTGGTTTCCCACACCGCTTCTTCGGGTTTGAGTTTCACATTGGCAGGCTTTTCAAAGAGGAAGACATACTTCCCCGGGGCGGCTTTGGCAGACACGGGAACGGTTTTCCCTGTCATCATCCCGATATAATACTGCAATTCCTTTGCAGCCAGACGGACGACCCTTCCGGCTTTTGGGGGAACGACGATCACGGCGTTTTCCGGTTTCACAGAAAACTCCGCCGCCACAGCTGCCGACACAGCAGCAAATACGATCAGCAACAACGTTTTTTTCATAGAGTTCATTCCTTTATGTATACTCTGTCAAACTTTATATAATATCACACTTTTTTTGAAATTGCAAGAGCAGTTCATCAAAAAGGGGTCAAAAGAGCCCCTTGCCGGTGGTGAAATTTTCAGGAACGGAGGGGAATGAAAGGGGGGGAGGATAAAAATTTTTTAAAAAAATCGTGGATTTTTATATTTTTTGTCTTGAATTTCATAAAACAGGGTGTATATTATGGATACTGCGAAACGAAACTGACAAGTTTTCAGTTACGCGGGGGAGTAGCTCAATTGGTTAGAGTACCACCCTGTCACGGTGGATGTTGCGGGTTCGATCCCCGTCTCTCTCGCCATTTTTTTTGTTTTTAAATATTGCAGCAGCCTTTTTCAGTTGTTTGGACCCAAAGCACTTGAAGTACGATCAGAGCGCTTTCCGGTATCCCCCTGACAAAATACTTTACTTTTTTAAAAAATCCCCTTGCATTTTTTTCTTTGAGAGAGTATTGTAAAAAACAGAGGTGGTTAAACGTTTAAGCAAAGAGGGTTTTTTATGGCTGTAAGACTGAAAGATGTTGCCGAAGCGGCACAGGTTTCCATTGCCCTTGTTTCCAACTATGTCAACGGCAAATCCACCGCCCGGATGAGCAACGCCACCCGTGACCGGATCGATGAGGCTCTCCGTGCTCTTGACTACCGCCCCAACCTTCTGGCGCAGATGCTGCGCCGGGGAGGTGAAAGCAGGAAAGTGGGGATCATCACTTCAGGGTTCAAAAACGAGGTCACGACCCGGACATTGATCCATCTTCAGGAAATTTTCCTTGAACACAACTATACTTTGATGATATACCACACCAAAAACGAGGTGGGTCTGCTGCGCACCGGGTATCAGGAGATGCTCAGAAGCGGTTGCGCCGGAGTCATTGCTCACGGCCAAAGGTGGCATATCGGCGATTTCCCTCTGCCCCAGGTCATTATGAGTTCCGGGGAAAGGCTTCAGGAGTCTCTGCCTGAGATCTTCTGCGACTACCGCCCCGGCGTCTCCGCCCTTCTGGATCATCTGGAAAGTCTGGGGCATAAAAAAGTGCTTTTCATCACCCTCAAGCTCAGCGGAACCACCTGCCGTTACAGGAGCTTTACAGAGCGTTTCGGTACTGAAGGTGTGTTTACCGTTTCCAAGCCTCAAGACCTGACCCCCGCAAAGGTCAGGGAAATAGTTGAAAGCTGTCCCGATGCCACGGCGGCTTTCTGCAGCAACGATCTGCTGGCGCTGGCTTTGCGGGAGTCCCTTTGCGCTCTGGGGGTGAAAGTCCCCGAAGAGTTCTCTGTGGCAGGTTTTGACAACACCCTGCTTTCGGAGCTCTGCCTTCTTACCACTGTGGATCAGGCTCTTGAACGCCGCTGCCGTTCCGCCGCCAACGCTCTGCTCAATCTCATTGAAAACCGCTGTGACCCGGTGGAGTATTATATTCCCGCTGAATTGATCGTAAGAAATTCCTGTGCTCAGGCAAAAATTTCAAGAAAGGAGAGTGTACATGTATCTTCCAATTAAAAATCATACTGTCCCCTGTACCGGAGCGGTAAAGCCCAAGCTCTTTACCCTGATCGAACTGCTTGTGAAAAGATCACATCTCTGCTGTGATCGTGTTTATGGCAAAGAAGAAGGTCTTTCACCTGCCCTTGGGCAGGTGAAGCTGTACAGCTTCACCTTAATAGAGCTTCTTGTCGTAATAGCAATTATCGCCATTCTTGCCGCCATGCTTCTGCCCGCCCTGACTCAGGCACGGCAACGGGGCAAAAGTGCCAAGTGCTACTCCCATTTGAAGACTTTCGGCACAGCAGTGCAATTCTATGCAGACGCCTACAAAGATGTGCTGCCTATGCCCCACAACTACAATGTGGATGTAGAGGGCTTCGTCCCTGCCCGTAATGCGGATACCAAAGTCTCTTACTGGCAGGACGTTTTCCGGGCTTTAAGGCTGGTGCAGGCACCCAAAATCAGAAGCTGGGTAAAAGTAAACGGTATTTGGGCGTGCCCTTCTGAAACAGAAGAGTTCAATTCCACCGCTTACAGTTATTACAACAACTGGAAAGGCACCCATTACGGTATGAACCGGTATTTGAGTCAGAAGTATCTTTCCACCGCATCCAGCTTGGCAAATCTGGTTCCCCGGAAACTTTCTCAGGTCGTGCGTCCTTCTGTGACCTTTTCCATCGCTGACAAGTGGTGCAGCCGTCTGGCTCCCACCGTTGCCTGTCAGTCAGAAATGCGTGCCAGATGGTACCAAATGGGGCAGCGCCACAGCGGCAAATGGAACTATGCCACCCTTGACGGCGGCGTCAAATCAATGGGCAATTATCCCAAGATGGGCGCAAGCGGGGATTGGGGCGATTGGCTTTATGCACCTGTAAAATGGTAAAATGGTAAAATATAGAGGAAAAAAATGAAAAAGATCTTATTATTGACGGTGCTCCTTGCCGGAGCGTGTTTTCTGCATGGCGCAGCTGTTAAAGTCGATCCAGCCAAGGCGGTCATCGTGGTGGACCCCAAGGGGGACAGTGTGGTGCGTTTCGCCGCCATGGAGCTGCAGAACCATTTGCAGATGGTGACGAAGAAAAAGATCCCCTTCTCAGCCAAAAGAGTTCCGGGGAAATACGCTTTCGTTTTTGAAAAAGCCCCCGGCGTCAAACTCAAACCCGAAGAAGCTGTCTGGGAGGTCACTCCCCAAGAGACCCGCCTTTACGGCGATTCCCAGAGTGCCGGAAAGAAACTTTACCCCCAGCGGGTGCTCCGTACCTCACGCACAGGGGATCTGACCGCTGTCTACATGTTCCTTGAAGATCAGCTGGGATTCATCTATCTTGCCCCCGGTCCTCTGGGGACCAGTTACCCGGAATCCCCCGCTCTGAACTTGAAAACAGGCAGAAAATCATGGGAGCCCGGCAAATTGCGCCAGCGTTCTCTGCGCTGGGACTACGGAAGGTTCCGCACCGGAAGCCAGAAAAGAAGCTCTGAGATGCCCAAGTTCTATCAGAACAAGGTGAAATCCGATTACGCGACCCGTGACATCGACACCTACCGCTGGCTCAAACAGATGCGCATGGGCAGCAATGTAAAGTTCGGCTACGGACACGCTTTCACCCGCTGGTGGGCGCAGTACGGCAAGAGCCATCCTGAATATTTCGCCCTCCACAACGGCAAACGCGCTCCCTGGGGAGATCCCGCCAACATCAAGATGTGCGTTTCCAACAAAGGACTCGTCAAACAGATCGTTGACAACTGGAAAAATGCCAAAGTGCGCCGTCCTTACATCAATGTCTGCGAAAACGACTGGGGCAGATACTGCGAATGTAAAGGCTGCCGTGCCCTCGATGCTCCTGCCGAACCCGGGCAGAAGTGGGACGCTCACCTGACCGACCGCTACATCCACTTTGCCAATGAAGTGCTCCGTCTGGCACGGAAGACCGATCCCAACGTGGTGGTCACTTTTTACGCCTACGCCGTCTACCGTTTCCCCCCGAAAAAAACCCGGGTCGAACCCGGTATCGTCATCGGTTTTGTTCCTTCCATGATGAACTACAAAGAAGTTGACCGCCAGTACAAGGCATGGCGCAAGATGGGGGCGACCATGATGTTCCAGCGCCCCAACGATATGCACATCAACACCGGACTCCCCATGGGTATCGAAGAGATCCTTTTCAAGCACTTTCAGGTCGGGGTGAAAAACGGCATCATCGGTACCGATTACGATTCGCTCCACCGTTTCTGGGAGACCACCGGCATTGCCGATTACATTCTTGCCCGGGGACATATCGACCCCTCCAAGAGCTTCCAGTACTGGTTTGATGAGTACTGTTCCGCTTTCGGAGATGCCGCTCCTGAGGCGGCAGCCTACTACAACTACTGGCGCAAAGAGCTCTTTGATAAACGCCTCTTCCCCAACCGTCAGAAGATCGCTGAAAAAGGGCGTTACGGCAACTTCCGCCGGGGGCTCATGTGGGATCTGCCCAAATACTACAGCGAAAAGGATTTCGACATCACCGACGCCATCTTGAAAAAAGCTCTCAAAAAGGAGCTGACCCCGGGACAGAAAGCCCGGGTCGAAAGACTCCTCAAATCCAATTACCACAGCCGTCTCACTTTCCGTGCCGTAGCGGCGCAGGGGGATAAAAAGGTCGCCATTTCCAAAGAACTGCTCAAGTTCCGCACTCAGAACTGGGACAAACTCAATATGAGCTGGTTCAACCTCTTCCAGGTCGAAAATGAGTTCGGCGATGTGGCAGGGATCCGTCAGGCAGAACGGCTCAAGGACTTTGATAAGGGCTTCTCCTTGCCCCTCGTCTGGTATTTCTCTCCCGACACTGAAAAAGTGGGGGAAAAGGAAAAATGGCAGAATAAGACCATGAGAGAAATCGTCAACTGCTGGGACAAAGTCAGAGTGGATACCGGATGGGAAAACCAGAAGGGACTCCACAGCGGACTGCAGAAACTTCTTGCCAAATATGACGGAGTGGGTTACTACGCCCTTGCCCTCAGGATCCCCAAAGATTGGAAGGGCAAAAAGATCAGTCTCCTTTTCGGCGCTGTGGATGAGTCCGCATGGGTCTATGTCAACGGCAAACTCTGCGGTACACACATCTACAAGAATCCCGACGACTGGCAGACTCCCTTTGCCGTTTCCGTGGATCAGGCTGTGGATTGGAGCAAAAAAGAACAGACCCTCGTGGTCCGGGTGGAGGACAACGGCGGTCAGGGCGGCATCTGGCGCCCCGTCATGCTGGTCTGCCGCTGAATAAAAGTTGAGAATATGGGGAGAGCGTTGTGAAACGCCCTCCCGTTTTTAAAGTATGATGATATGAAAAATCCCCCCGGAAAAATCTTTCAGGAAAATATCGCTGTACTGCGCAAGTTTTACAAGAGCGCACCTGTTGCTTTGAATTTTTGCAACCCCTGGCAGCGTTTAAGTCAGAAGCGTGCGGCTGTCACCTTTGAATGTGTGGGCTCTGTTCCCCTCAAAAGGGCAGGAGAAATGACACTTACCACCACCTTTTATGCAGAAAAAAAGGGGATCGCCCTCACAGGCATCGGTTGCGGCAGGACCTTTGAAGTTTTCTGCAACGGCACTCTCTGCTGTTCAACTGAGGGGCAGGGCAGACTTTATGATCTGCTTTCGCCCGAAAATCACCCCTTTCTCATTCCGGTGAAAAAGGGGGAAAACACCCTTGAAGTCCACCTTTCTGCGGGGGACAGAAAAGATCTTTTCTGCTGCAGAGTCCTTGAAAAAGGTGCTTTGAAAGTGCCTTATCTCCTTTATCCCCCGGTGCACACCCTTCCCGGTGAAGGGAAACTTTGTGTCGTTGCCCGGACCGCAGGGGGCGTAGGCTCCGGCATCGAATACCGGAAAGCCGGGGAAAGCCAATGGAGCTTGCAGTGGGATCAGCGGGGGAGCTTGATCCGCAGAGAGAGTCTGCACCGTTTTTTCCTCAAAGATCTTGTGCCAGGGGCACACTATGAGTACCGGATCATCATGATCGACCCTGCCGATCCCGACCGTATCAGGCGGAGTTCCCTTTTCTGCTTCATCGCTCCCGGGGGCGGCAAAAAGAAAGATTTCAGCTTCTTCTTTACCGCCGACTGTCAGTTTGAACCCAAACGCCAGCGGGAACTGCTCCGGGGACTCCTTGAAACCGGCGGCGGCAGAGAGTGCGATTTTCTGGTGCTGGGGGGGGACATCAACTCCCGTTATTCCACAGCACGCATGGAAGAGGATCTCATCCCTGTCCTGCAAAGGTACGCCGCTTCTGAAAGCACTCTGGTCATGCTCCGGGGGAACCACGAACTGCGGGGACCCGAACCCGACGCCTTCAGCGACTTCTGGTGCGATGAAGAGGGCAACGCCTGGGGGCTCTTCCCCTGGGGGGACGCCGCTTTTCTGGTGCTGGACGCCTGGGAAAACCGTCCGGCGGATCACCCCCGGGGAAAGTATTACAGCCGTCACAATCTGGACAACGTTCTGCGGGAAAAGGAAAAAGAGTTCATCCGTCAGGCAGTGGACTCCCCCCTGTGGAAAAATGCCAAATTCCGCATCGTCCTTGCCCACGGAGCCCCCTTTTCACACTTTGACCGGGCGGGGACCATGTACAAGCTCCTCCAGGAGTTGACGGATGAATTTTTCTGCGGTGAAAACCCCGTTTCCAAAGTCCATCTCTGGCTTGCGGGACACACCCACATTTACACCCGGAGCATCCCCCGCAGCAAAGAGCTTGCCGCCTTTGCCGTGCCCCGTGAACCGGGTAGATCCGCCGAAGAGTACATCTTCCCGGTGCTGACCGTCTGCGGACCGAACCGCAAGGGACTTCCGCAGCTTTCCTGTTTCAGAGTGGATGTTGCTGCTGACAGCTTGCATGTGCGTTCCTGTCTGCCTGACGGAACCATCTTTGAAGAGCTCCGCATCACCCCGGATCACCGGGTGGAGGAACTCCTTTCCCTGCCCCGTTTCACTCCTGAAAGGGAAGAGTTATGATCCATGTAAATCACCAAATGCTCTCTTTCAAAGAGGCAGTGGAGCTTTCAAAGTTTTCCGCCCGCAGTGTTCTGCTGCTCCGTCACTCTTACAGAAAATCTCTGAAAGAGGGCGGTCTTGACCCGGGACTGACGCAGGAAGGGTGGGAATACGCCCGGCAGTGCGGAACGCTCTTGAAGGGGATGACGGAGCTCTCTTTCGGCGCTTCTCCCCGCCGGAGGACCTTTGAAACGGTAAAAGCCCTTATGGAAGGGGGGAACCTGGGGGAAGACGACCCCATCGTGCCTTATGGGATACTCCATGACACAGCTCTTTTCTCTCCCCCGGAACTTCTGGGCAGCGCCATTGCGGAAAACTCCCTCATCCCCCTTTTGCAAAGGTATTTTTCCACCGGCAGCGCCCCCGGCATGATCCCTGTGCCGGAGTACGCCAGCTCCCTTGCAAAGTTTCTCACAGAAACCCCTTTTGCCAAAAAGAATGTGATCCTCGGGACCCACGACATCATACTGATCGCCCTTTTAAGCGCCTTCAAGGTCTACCCCTTCACTCAGGAAGATTGGTGCGGATATGTGCAAGGAGCTTTTCTCGCTCAGGATGCCAAAGGCGCATGGACCATTTACTACACCGTCCCTGACATTGAAAAAAGGCAGCGCTGCCGGCTTTTCGTCTGAAATACCGATTCTTCCTCCCCCCCAAAAGAGCCTGATGTTTTTTTGGGGGGGATTTCAGCCGACTTCCGGTTCCAAATTTTGGCAAAATATCTTGATATTTTCCTTTATGTATGAAACGCAGAATATGTTTGTTGCGAAATAAAAATTCAAGAAAGGAAAGTATGTTGTTTTTTGCATTTTTCCCGAATTGCAAAAGATTTTATGAGGAGAGCTGATATCCGGCATTTGACAAACATCAGATCCTGCGTTATATTACAGGCAGGCTATAAATTGAAAGGCGCTGTTTCCGACAAAGGTCGGTAAATAAGGCTTGAGGAGTCGGGGAGGGGAAAAAGACCTTTTGAGGAAAGGTCCTTTTTCCCCTCCCCGAACCCCACCCCTTTTTTCCAAACCTTTTTCAGTAACGCTTTTCATTTTTGAGCAAACTCAAAAATAAAAAGCGGTCTGTAAAAAGATTTACGGACAATGGAAAGTTATTCACCTGCCCGTGAAAGGAACAGAGCCAATTGAAAAAAAAATACAACCGGATAGAGGTGAATTATGAACAAACTTCTTGTCATGCTGTGCGGCGTTATGCTGCTCGTTGTAAGTGGATGCTGTT
>JAFTIE010000207.1 GCA_017457065.1 Lentisphaeria bacterium | reverse complement strand
CATTGACGGCCGTCTTTCCAGAACCGACTGGGCGGATATCAAATATGAAGTGACCTTTGCGCCCGGCAGAGGCAAACAGGGCGGCTATAAGATTTTCAAATTCAAGGGGCCGCAGGATATTTCCGGTTCCGTGAAGGTCGCTTACCGGGCGGACGGACTTTATTTCGGGTTCAACGTTGTTGATGATGTGCATAAACAGAAATGCACCGGGCGCACCGCATTCAAAGGGGATCACGTGGAACTTTTTTTGGACCTCGAACCTCTTTTTGCCGGTAAAACAACAGTTTTCGGTAAAAAACAGTTCCAGATCCTCTTTTCTCCCGGGGCTTTTGACGGGAAAATCAAGCCGGAAATTTTTATGTATCATCCGGTGAAACAAAATCTGACCACCCCTGTGGCGGCGGTCAAAACCCCCGCCGGCTACTCTCTTGAAGCCTTTCTGCCCTGGAGTGTTTTCGGATTGAAAGCTGCCCCCTCCACATCCACCGGCAAGCTTATTGCTATGGATTTTCTTATTTCCGACACCGATGGTGAAGAACCTGTCCAGGAAAAATTCCTTTACGCCGGAAAAAGTCCTTACACTATGGCAAGAGGGCGGATGCTCAACTTCTATCTTTCCGACTCCCGGGGAACTCTGCCGGCTGATCTTAACGTTTCCGGAAAAATCAACTTCTGCAAAGATCTGCTGCTTGACGGTAAAACACCTGAAAAAGTATATTCCTTTGATTTTACACCTGTCGCCGGTGCGACTCCTGTACTCAATTTCTATGGCTGGAACGTTACCGATGGAAGAAACTATGCCGGTTACGGCGGTGTCCTCAAGATCGAAGTCAACGGAAAAGCCGTTTCTGCCCGGATGCTCCGGAACAAACCTGAACAGGCTGTTATGAAGAACGGTAAACAGTATTTTTTCTTTTCTTCCGACAGCCGCCTGATCCTTCCTTATATCAAAAATCACGCCGTTCTTCCCGGCCCCAAGTCCAGATATTATATCTTTCGGGATCAGGAAGATTGGTGTGGGTTTGAGTTGGATATATCTTCTCTGCTCCGGAAAGGAAAGAATATTATCAAGATTTCCATTCCTGTTAAGAAAAAAATCTATCCGGTTATGATCCGTGAACTTTATTTCTCTCTTTCAGCTGTCCCTTCCAAAAGGAAAGCCCCGGCTCCTACTGGAGAGATCCCTGTGATCGTTCCCCGCAGCAAGGTGGTAAAAAGTCAGTTCATCTCCAATAAAAATCAGACCGGATTGAGTGTAACTGTTGAAGGTGAAAAATATCAGGTCAGAAGTTATTGGAGTATCCCTGAAGGAAAATTCGTTTCCGGAAGTAATAAATATTTCACTCTGTCCCGTAAGATCATCCGCAAAAAAGAACTTTTTGTACTGCAGGATACCATTACAAATATTTCCGGAAAAGATCTTCCTGTCAAACATTATCATGAGATCACAGCTCCTGAAAGTGCCAAGTTCTACCTCAACAGCTTTGAAGTGAGTAAGACCTTCCGGGATTTTGTCGCCAATCATAACAACAGCTCCACCTTTGTGAAACAGCCCAAAAGCGGACTCGGACTTTTCCCTCTCGATGATGTGACCCGTGTCCACGCTGAAAATTATGTCAAAAGCTCCACCACCGCCGGATTGGCTGACCGTTCCCTCGTGCTTGAACCGGGGAAAAAACTGACTACTGAGATCGCCGTCATCCCTTCACAGGCCGATTACTTTGATTTTCTCAACATTCTGCGCCGGGAGCTGGATGTAAACTTTCTTATCAAGGGAAGCAACATTCCTATGGGGTTCTGGTGGTTTTACGTCAATGTGTGGTTTTATCCCAAAGATCAGGCAAAAATTGTCCGGCAGCTCCGGGATATCGTCAAGTATACCGATTCCCATTATGTGATGGGGGGGTACAGTTACAGCGGAACCACTTATGGTTGCGGTATCGATGCACATAACCGCTTGAAACATCCAAGAGAATATAAAGCACAAACTGATGCTACCGGTAAAAAGTTGATGAATTATCTGAAAAAGGCAGCTCCCGGAGCCTGTTTTGGCGGCTATTATCACTGTTTTATCGACTATTGGCCCGAGGCGGAAAAATGGTATGCTGACGAGGCGGTGATCAATGCTTCCGGAGAACGGGAACAGTATTTCAGGATCAAGCATCCCAATAAGTCTTCCGGCATTTATATACCGACGCTTCATAACAAGTTCGGTAAGGGATGTGAAAAACAAATCGATATGATTCTGAAAAAGTACAAAACCGGAAACGATTTTTTCTACTGGGATGAGTTCATCGAGTGTAAAGTCAGTTACAGTTACAGTCCCAAATACTGGGACGGAGTTTCCGGAGACATCGATCCCAAAACTCACAAGCTGCTGCGGAAAAAAAGCTCTCTGTGTCTTATGTCCGGTGATTTCCGTCACGCTATGGTGAAAAAGATCAAGGCTGCCAACTTTGATGTCATGGTCAACAGTCAGCCCCGGCTCCGCCGGATTATGAATGAAAAGATCCTTTCTTTCACTGAAACTGCCCATATCGACAACTGCTCCCGGGTTCAGGTCTACACTCCCATCCAGTTGGGCAATCATCTTATCGGTAAACGGGCGGAAGATCCGGCTGTCATCTACCGGCAGATGCTGGAAGGGCTTGATTTCGGAGTACTCTATTATTACTATACCATTCGCTATATCCCGGATCATCATACACTGACCAAATATATGTTCCCCATCACGCCGCTGGAACTCCACAAGGGGTACATCATCGGAAAAGAAAAGATCATTACAAAAGTCAGCGGTCTTTACGGCTGGAATGATGCTTCAAAGCACGAAGTCCACGTTTACGATGACAAAGGGTGGCCCGCCAAAGATTTCAAAGCCCCTTTCAAAACAGTGAAGGGCAGAACATATACAGAACTCAGATTGCCGGAAGATTATTCTGCAGTCATCATAAGGAAGTAAAAAATGGTAGAGATCAGAGATTATAATGCTGCCGGTGACGGCATTACCAATGATACAGCAGCCGTACAGGCGGCTCTGGATTCCGGCGAGGTGGTTCATTTTACGCCCGGAACATATCTGTGCGGGACGCTTTATATGCGTTCCAATGGAGGGATCCATCTTGATGAAGGAGCAACGCTCCTTGCCATTCCCGGCAAAGAAAACTACAACGCAGATGATTTTTCCCCGAGAAACCGGGTTTTTGTCAGTGAAAAAGTTTCAGGAGCCCATTTGATCATTGCTGAAGAATGCGAAAATATTTCCATCACAGGCAAAGGAAAAATTGCAGGCAATTTCAAAAGCGTTTTCGATCTGACACAGACCGAAGAACGCTGGCGCCCCCATTATCCCCGGCCGGAATGGCGCATG
>JAFTIE010000206.1 GCA_017457065.1 Lentisphaeria bacterium | reverse complement strand
GTGACAGTGGGACCCATAGAAGCGGTGCATCTCTGTTTCGACTTTGATACGACCGGTCTTAAACCCGGCGTCTACAATGCCAGAGTTCGGATCATCGCCACCAACGGCACAGGGAAATTTGTGAAGGCAGGCTACGGTTACGGCAATTTGAACTTTCAGGGGGATATGAAAGATATCCCGCTGAACTTTACGGTGCTTCCCATTGAACTTTCAAAAGAACCTGCTATTCCGGCAGACTTCTTTTCACCTCCCGGCAACGACAGTGTCATAAAACTCCAAATGGAATCAGGACAGCGCATTTTCGCCATCAATCCCTGGTCTTTGAAGTTTCCTGTCCGCAACGGTAAGATGATCCCCGAAGCTCCCAAAGCGGAAAAACTTATCGAATTTGTCAAAAGCAGGGGCTGCAACCGTTTTTTTGTGGGGTACAGCTGCAAGCATGTGTTTCTCCAGCAGTACGGCAAAAAGAATCTTCACCTCTGGCCCCAATGGGTCAAGTGTGTCGGACTCATGCTCAAAAAACATAATATTCCTCTGGAAAAATCCTTTATGGAAATCTACGACGAACCCAACCCCAAGATCATGCCTGAGATCCTTGAAACTCTCAAGATTGCCCGCAAGGCCAATCTGGGGCTCAAGATCACCATGACTCTGGGCGCCCATATCATGAGTCCTGCTGATCTTGCAAAAATGGCTCCCATGGTGGATCACTGGATATTGTGGACACACGGCTACTTCAGCCAGGCAGGCCATCTTGCCTTTATCGCCAAAGAAAAAAAACGGGGCGTGACCTTCGGGCATTATACCTGTGCCACCAGCATCCGCTCCTCTCTTGCCCGCAATTTCCGCAGAAACGCCTGGTTCGGTGAGTATCACAAACTCCACTTCAACAATATGTACCAGGCCATCAGCGGCCTTGTCAACTGCACCTGGAAGGGGAACGGCGGCGAAGCACTCCTCTACTTTGCAGGGGACAACGACGTTGCTCAGCCTTCGCTGCGCTACATGGCGGTGCGGCAGGGTATGACCGATGTGAAGTATCTGCAAAAACTCCGTGAAGTGGGGAAAAACTCCCCGGCGGCTCAAGCGTTTCTCAAAAACGCTTCCAAGCGGGTGGTTGTAGACTTTGCCCACGATCCTCTCATGCCCGATAAAGTCAGAGAAGAAGCTGCGGCTCTGATTCTGAAGCTGCAGAAAAAATAAAAAAAAGCGCTGTTCCCGACAGAGGTCGGTAAAAAAGGTCGGGGGAGTTGGGGCAGTGGAAAAGCCCTTTTGAGAAAAGCTCTTTTTTTCTCCGCCCCGCCCCTACTTTTCCTCTTGTCACGGCGCAGTTCAACGAAGCCGGAAAATCTTTTTCAGTGTTTTGAGTTAAAAAAATAAAAAGCGGTCTGTAAAAACTTTCCGGAGCAAGTTGTTTTACCCGCCCGTGAAGGAAACAGAGCCCCCAAAAAAAAGGAAAGAAAAATGGAAATCAAAGCTGTTCATTTCGATATGAAGTCTATGATCCCGACTGCGGATTATGCCCTGACTTTAGTCGATGAACTCGCCGAACAGGGCTTCAATGCGATCCTTGTAGAGTTTGAAGATAAATTTCCCTTTGAGGCAACAGCAGGACTCCATCACCCCTGCGCCTGGACAAAAGAGGAGTTCCGGCGTTTCGGAGCGCACTGCAAAGAAAAAAATGTGGAACTGATCCCCCTGCTTCAGAGCATCGGACATCTGGATTATATCCTCAAATACCCCAAGTTCCGTGATCTGCGGGACGGAGGTCCCGGGGGAACGAGTTATCAATGGTGCCTTGCCCTTGAGGAAACCTATGAACTCTGGTGCGCCATGGCTGATGAACTCCTTGAAGTTTTTCCCGGAACAAAGATATTCCATATCGGCGCCGACGAGTGCAATATGCGCATCCCCTGTGAACGCTGCGGCTCCGGCAAACTTGATCTTTATATCAAGCGGGTGCGCCGCTGTGCAGAGTATATCCAGAAGAAAAATTTGAAGGTGGTACTGTGGGATGATGTGTTCCGCAACCACGGCGCTGAGAAGTTCGCCGAACTGCCCAAAGGTGTCATTCCCTGCGTCTGGATGTACCGGGAACTTGATTATGATTACCTCGAACGCATGGCGGCAAGCGGCCTTGAGTTCTGGAGTGCCTCCTGTATTCAAGCCCATCGCTTCTATTCTGCCATGGCACCTCAGGAGCCTAAGATGCGGAACGTGGATGCCTGGGGCGCAGTACACGCAAAGTACCCCCGTATTTCCGGTCACGTGGGAACAGCATGGGGACGGATCCAATGCCAGAGCCCCATCGACGTCACCCTGCCCCAGTCAATGTTCATGAGCGCTTATCTGTCGGAAACTCTGACAAAGGGGGTCATCACCGACAGGAAAAAGTTTGCCAATGAGTTCGGGAAAAAGTTCTTCGGCATGGAACTGGACTACGATGCCATGTTCAGTTATTTCTGCTATGAACCAGCTTGTGCCGGAAAATTTGTGACAGAACTCAAGGACAATGCTTCACGGCACCGGGATCTGGCAGAGATCTGGTACGGCTTCAATGAGATCGACAAGATGCTGGAGTACATCTATACCTGTTTTGCCAACAACGAGGCCATGCTGACCACCTGGCGGGCAGGTATGGCCCCCAATGAAATGACCTCCAACTGGCTGGATGGTGTCCGGCGCTGTTACGAAGACACCCTGGCAGGCCTTGAGAGAATCAAACCCATGATGCTCAAATAC
This sequence comes from Lentisphaeria bacterium, assembly GCA_017457065.1. Taxonomy (GTDB): domain Bacteria; phylum Verrucomicrobiota; class Lentisphaeria; order Victivallales; family Victivallaceae; genus UBA1784. The sequence goes on along the minus strand of JAFTIE010000206.1, from coordinate 37,642 downwards.
TTCCCGGAAAAGATGTGGGATGAGTTCGTGGATCAGCGTTTTACTGCGAAGCTGGAGCAAAATGAATACTGGCGCCATGTGCTGACCAATGCCGCCGCCAAGTGGAAGGAAAACATGCGCAAATAAACCTACTCTTTTTCAGATAAGGAACTGCGGCAAGATCTGATGTATTGCTATATTGTAAGAGCCGGTTTAGGCGGCTTGTATAATTTTGTTTGCACAATTTTTTTGTGCAAATAGGTTAAAAAAATCCCCCGGCGGCGTGAGCTGTCGGGGGATTGGTTTTGATTGGGGTTATTCTTTTGCAGATTCGGCGGAGAGGGCTTGCCGGACCTTGGCTTCGAGGAGATGATGCAGTTACTCTTTTTGGCAGACAGAGAAAATTTCCTCAACAACTGCCTCGATCCGGCAATCAAAGATGGATTTGTGCGTTTGCTGTACCCTGACAGCCCACGGCATCCACGGCAGAAGTATCTTCTGACAGTAAAGGGCTTATCTGTACTCCAGAAGCTTCAGCATTGAACAACACCCCGGCAGCATACAGTTGCCGGGGAAAATCACTGCCGCTTTTTATTTGAATACAGCTTCTCCAAAGGCGTTGATGTCCGCAAAAATTCTGGAGGAAAGATTGGGCGCCCACAAACCCAGCTGGTCCATGTCGGTGGCTGTGTGCTCGGCGGGATAACGGATCTCTCTGCCTACATTCAAGGTCCAGACAACACCGGGAACGACCTTCACGCCGAAGTTCTTGAAGGGGATCACCGCCATAGAGTACCACATATCTTTTTCATGCCGGTTCATGTAACGCCAATCGCCGTTCCAGGATTTGAGGTTTTTACCGTAATCAGGGTGGAGCGGGTCGGTAATGAGCCCCTTTGCCGCATCCCAGTAAGAGTCAGCTACAGGGTTCCATGCCAGATGATAGCAGATCTCCCTTTCGCCCTTGGGGTCGAGGAAAAGTTCAATGGCGTTCTGGCGCCAGAAAACACCGTCCCTGCCGACGGCAGTTGTTTTGCGGTTGCCTTTGAGTTCGGCTTTGACGGCAACGTAAAGGTTTTCTTTGTCGTAGAGCATCTTGAACCAGGTCTGCTCGCTGAGGGGCTCAAGCTGGATCCCTCCCAGTTTGTGCCACTGAGCCTTTTTCCAGACTCCCTTTTCAAAGTCGTCAAAAGTCACCTTGCCATTTGCCGGAAGGATCTCAAGTTTTTTGGTCCGGGTGCCGGGAAGAACGCCCAGTTTGCGGATATGGGCGGTGTCCCATTCAAAGGGAGCTCCGATATAGGCTGAAAGACGTCCGTTGTTCAGAAGCTGTTTCCCCCTGTTGCCAAATACGCGCACCTCACGCCAGCCGGGGATTTTTTTAACGGTCCCCTTTGGTGCGACAGAGCGGATATAAGCATTTCTTTCATCAATGGCTTTAAGCAGCTCTTCAAGAGAGTGTTTGGTTGGAGCGGTCCGGTAGGCAACAAAAAGTGTCAGGGCACGGACTGTCTTTTTCAGGTAGTCAAATTCGGTCCGGACCAATGCCAGACGGCGTTTGACTTTGCCCCGTGTGGCAGTGCTTTCGGCACGCTTCAAATGCCGTTCCAGCAGAGCAAGGGTTTCCGGGGGGTAGATCATGTTGAGGATCTCCCTTGCATCAACGGAGCGCTCCACCACAGAGAATATTTGCAGTTTGCTGTACAATGTTTCAAAAAAGCGCTTCATGGGAGCGGCGCTTTCGTGGTAGGCGCGTTCAATAAACTCTTCCGTCAGCTTCTTTTCGTTGCGCGAGGGATCTTCAAGTATCTTGCCGTAAACGTAGTACGAAGGTCCCTCAAGTCCGAAGCCTTCTCCGAAGCCGCAGCGGTAAAGACCTTTGACGCCGAATTTAATGAACTCCCGTGCCTGATCGGCGCAGAATTGAGGCGTCCTTTTGGGGGTGAGACCACTGCGGACGTAGCTCCCCCAGTTGTAAAGATAGACCTGAAATCCCTGGGGGACAGTGTAATTTTTCCACTTTTCCAGGACTTTACTGTCGTATTTACACAGTTCAACAGCTGTGTTGGCAGGGAATTTTTTGAAGGTTTTCGGGGGATCCCAGTTGGGGGCGTAGCAGATGATGAGTACTTTTTTCCCGGGACGCTCTTTAAGAACTCTTTCGGCAAGCTTTTTGTGGAAGTTCCAGATCCATTCCCCGGGATCGCTCCAGTAGGGCATGGCACGGCAGAGCTTGCAGAGGCATTGGACCATGGCATCGGTCTGAGCCAACTGAGTGATTTCGTTGCCTGCATCCAGATCTTTGAGCATCTGCTTGAAGATCAGCTCCTCGACTTCTTTGTTGCCGAGGCAGAGGTGGTTGTTGCTGCTGTCACGGACATTGGGATCACTGCCGGTCTGGGCGAAATATTGGGGATGGGATTTGCCGTAAACAGCTTTGGGCACAGCCTGATAATAGGAGTGTCCGCCGTGGGTGTGGTATCTGCCCTGTCCGAAAAGAGAACTGGAGTAGTCGTAAAAGAAGTCAGGCGCTCTCCCCAGAGCATAGTTGAGATTGTGGCTGTGCTCCATGCGGAATTTGTCGGGGATCACCACTTTGCGTTTGCGCATGTAGTCGGTTCCGGTTTCTCCGGGAGCGAGGAAACGGGTCCCCAGAAATTTTTCCATGAAAATCACCGCCGCCCGGGTGGAGCCGAGGATGTATTCGTTGTGGCTTTTACTTGTTTTGGGGCTTCCGATGCGGTGTCCGTCAAATCCGGCAAGAAGGATGGAACCCTTTTCTTCAGCGATGAGGCAGTCGAAGTTTTTGAAGGAAGAAGGCTTCTTCCCCAGCTGCCGCAGCAGGGGATTGTCTCCCAGAAAAACAGCCCTTTTGAGACCCGCAGGTGCTTTTGAGGCAGGGATGACCGCCACTTTTGCCCCCAGAGTTTCCTGAAAAGCCTTCTGAAGTTTTTCAGCTGTCAGTTTCAGAAAAGCTCCTGTCCCCGGATTGGAGTCTTTGTCAAAATAGACAATGGGCATCGTCATATTTTTATTGAGTTCCAGAGCCGGGAGAACTCCTGCGGCACCGATCGCAGTACAAATAAGAAGAAGTTTTGAAAAATTCAACATATTTTATTCCTCATATAAACAGGGACTTCTGAAAACACTCCGACTTTAAATAAATTACATCACTCATTTTGACTTGTCAAGTGTAACACAATAATTTTGAAATCGATTTTTTCAGGGATGCAAGGAACATTCCCGGTGCTCCTGCCGCAGAAATGACACTCTGTCAGGCGAAAAAATTTTTTCTTTTCCCGCAAGAGAACTTGAAATGTATATAGTTTGAGTTTATATTAAGTAAACAAACTGGTAAACAATAGCGTCAGGGGACTTTTTTTTGGGCGCTGAAACGGGAAAATGTTTGACAAAAGAGCGGTTTTCTGCTATATTACACAGTGTGCATAACGGGAGAAAGAACAATGAAATATCTGGAACTGACTGTGGGGGCGGCGCTGGTCTACAACTTTGTGTTGACCCGCTTTCTCGGCATCTGCCCCTTTCTGGGGGTTTCCAAAAGGATCAGTACGGCAATGGGGATGTCGGGGGCTGTCATATTTGTCATGACGGCGGCCTCTTTCTGCACGGCGCTTATTTACAACCATCTCCTGAAATTCACCTGGGGGGAGAAGGTGGTGGATCTGAGCTTTCTTCAGGTGCTTATTTTCATCCTCGTTATCGCCGCTCTGGTTCAGGTCATAGAGATCGTTATGCAGAAACTTGCTCCCGGCCTCTATCAGGCATTGGGGATCTATCTGCCTCTCATCACCACCAACTGCGCTGTGCTGGGGTCTGCGGCACTGAATTTCAATGCACAGCGTTCCGTTCTTGACGCCACCATATTCGGCTGCTTTTCAGGCGTGGGTTTTGCCATTGCCCTGCTGCTTTTTGCCAGCCTCAGGGAACGGCTTGAACTGGCTTCGCCCCCCAAGGCATTTGAAGGGATCCCCATCGGACTTGTGACCGCCGGGATCCTCGCTATGGCGTTTGTCGGCTTTGCCGGTCTCTGCTGACGGAACTAAGGGGAAATTCTTGCAAATGGATATGCTCACAGGTGCACTTTTGCTTATGGGGATCACAGGAGTCCTGCTCGGTGTGATCATTGGTGTTTTTGCCCGCTTTTTCAAGGTCGATACCGACTCCCGGGTGGAATTGGTTCAGGAACTTCTTCCCGGCGCCAACTGCGGCGGATGCGGCAAGGCGGGTTGTGCCGACTTTGCCAAATCTGTGGTCGCCGGCGAAAATCCCCCCTGCCGCTGCCCCGTTTCAAGTCAGGAGCAGATCAACGCCATTGCTCTTGCTCTGGGGATCTCACCTGATGGAGGAGTCCGCAAGAGAGCTGTTGTCCGCTGCGGCGGTGATATGTTTCAGACGGTGAGCCGTTTCAACTACAACGGCGTCAGCGATTGCGCCGCAGCTTCAATGGTGGCGGGCGGTCCCAAGGGGTGCCGCTAAGGCTGCCTCGGTCTGGGGAGCTGTGCAAATGTCTGTCCCTTCGGAGCCATTGAGATCGTCAACAATCTGGCACTGGTCCACCGGGAGCTTTGCGTGGGCTGCGGCAAGTGTGTGTCGGTCTGTCCCCGCCATATCATTGCCCTTGTTCCTGCCGAAGCAGATGTACATGTTTACTGCAATTCCCCTGAAATGGGCGCTGAAAAGCGCAAGCAGTGCAAGGTCGGATGTATCGGCTGCCGTAAATGTGCCAAATTTTCAAGTGAGCAGTTCACCGTTACAGGCGCTTTGGCATCTGTCAATTATGAGGCGGAAGTTCTGCCCGGAGAGGAGTGTGTTGAGAAGATCCAGTGTCCCACAGGCGCTTTGCTGTCTGCCCGGGAACACCACTATATCGAAAAAAATGATCCCGATTGGAAGAAAGAGGAAAAATGAGCAAAGTCAAAAGTTTTTCCGGGGGGATGCACCCCGAATATGACGGCAAGAGCCTGACAAATTCCTGCGGGATCATTGAAGCGCCGCTCCTTGAGAAATACCTTGTCCCCCTGATGGAAAATGCCGGGAAACCGCCCCGCCTTTGTGTCGCCAAGGGGGATAAAATCAAAAAGTATCAGCTTATTGCCGAAGCTGACGGTTTTGTTTCTGCGCATCTTCACGCCCCCACCAGCGGTGTTGTGGTGCAGATCCGTGAAGTGCCGGGTCCCATGGGGACTCCCGTTACGGCAGTGGAGATCGAAGCCGACGGGTACGACCACGGCGAAGCCCCCTTTGCCCCCTGGGAAGAGTGGCACTCCAAGACGCCTCAGGAACTTTTGGGCAGGATCAGAGATACAGGCATCGTCGGTATGGGCGGTGCGGCATTCCCTTCTCATGTGAAGCTCTCAGTTCCTCCTGATAAAAAGGTCGATACCTTGATCGTCAACGGCGCCGAATGTGAACCTTATCTGACCGCAGACCACCGCCTTATGGCGGAATACCCCCAAAAGGTCGTTACCGGGGCTTTGATCATGGGGCAGATACTTAACGTTTCCCGGATCTTCATCGGTATTGAGGAAAATAAACCCGATGCCATCGCCGCTTTGGGAAATGCCGCAGCTGGAACTGCTGTGCAGATACAGGTTTTGAAAGTCCGCTACCCGCAAGGAGCGGAAAAACAGCTGATTTATGCCGTGACCGGCAGACGGGTCCCCACGGGGGGATTGCCCTTTGATGCCGGGTGTGTGGTCCAGAATGCCGGTTCCGCCGCCGCTGTCTCTGACGGCGTTCTTCTGGGGATCCCCCTTGTTGAACGTGTCGTCACCGTCAGCGGTGAAGCTGTGAAAAATCCCGGCAACTTCAAACTCCGGATCGGAACCCCCGTTATTGAAGCTGTCAAGCTTGCCGGAGGTGTCACCGAAGAACCCGGCAAACTGATCCTCGGCGGTCCCATGATGGGCTTTGCCCAGAGATCCTTTGATGTGCCTGTTGCCAAAAATACCTCAGGCATACTTCTGCTTCCCGGGCGTACCGCCTTGAACTTTTCCTCTTCCCCCTGTATCAGGTGCGCCAGATGTGTAGAGGTCTGTCCCATGAAACTTACTCCCTGTCTGCTCTGTGCAGCCATCGAGGGGAACAGATTGGATCTGGCGCAAAAAGGACACGTCATGGATTGCCTTGAGTGCGGAGCCTGTGCTTATGTGTGTCCTTCACGGCGTCCTCTGGTCCAGCAGTTCCGCCGTGCTAAAAATGAACTGCGCAAGAAGAAATAAGGAGCTTTCAGATCATGAGTGACAACATTTCAGAAAATATCAAGTTGCCCACCGGGGAAAAACTGGTTCTGAGCAGTTCCCCCCATGTGAGCGCTTCAGAAAGCGTCCGCAAGATCATGCTCAAGGTCATCGCAGCTCTTCTTCCCGCAGCTGCCGCAGGGATATGGCTTTTCGGTCTGCGGGCATTGGCGGTGATCCTTGTGACCGTCGTTTCCTGTGTTGCGGCAGAAACTCTGTGGTGCAGACTGGCGGGGAAAAGGATCGGCAGTGCGCTGGGAGATCTCAGTGCCGTGGTTACCGGTATGATCCTCGCCTTGAATCTTCCGGCGGCGGTTCCCTTTTATGTGCCCGTCATCGGTGCTTTCCTTGCCATCTGGCTGGGAAAACAGGTCTTCGGAGGCTTGGGGCACAATCCCTTCAACCCGGCAGTTGTCGCCCGTGTGGGGCTCCTGATCGCTCTGCCCGCCGCCATGACTCTTTGGAGTCCTCCCAGAGGCATGGATAAAAATTATCCTCAGGCAGAGTACTTTTTCGGTTCGGCAATGATGAAAAAAGTCGCTGCCGGTGAGCTGGACGGTATCACTTGTGCCACCCCTCTGGGACTTATGACCGATACCCGCAAGATCGTTCATACCCCAAACGACCGTCATCTTATTGCTGCGGCGCGTCATAACTTTGATAAGGTGAGCTCTCCTGAGCTGTTGAAAAAATATTTCTGGGGTGTCCGGAGCGGATGTATCGGGGAAACCTGCACTCCGGCACTGCTGCTGGGGCTTGTCATACTGCTCTGTTTCAAACTGATCAACTGGCGTGTGCCCTTGTGTTTTATCGGGAGTGCCGCATTGTTTGCGGGAGTGATCCACTGGTTTTTTCCCGGAGTGACACCCCCTGCGCTCTTTCACTTGCTGACGGGCGGCTTGCTGATTGGCGCTATTTTTATGGCGAAGGATATGGTGACTTCACCTGTGACCAACTGGGGCTGTGTGATTTTCGGCATGGGTTGCGGTCTCATTACTGTGGTGATCCGCATCTGGGGGAATTATCCTGAGGGAGTCAGTTTCGCCATATTGCTGATGAACGCCCTTGTTCCCCTTATCGACCGGCTTTGCACCCGTGCCCCCTTCGGTGAAAAAGAACGCAAAAAGGAGCAGATATCATGACAAAACTCCGTGAAAACGAAAGTGTGCCCGTTCTGGGGGCTTTTCTGGGGATCACGGCACTGGTCTCTGCACTGGTGCTTTCACCGGTCTTTATGCTGACCCGTGCCCCTATTGAAAAAATGCAGCGTGAAACCATGCAGAAATCTTTGAAAATGCTCAACTTGCCACTCTTTGACAATGCCCCTGACCGTGAGGCAAAAGAGTACATTTCCCCGGGCAACTTCAAAGTGGTCATCATGCCCGTCCGCAAAGCAGGAGCCCTCAAAGCCTTTGCCGTCAGGAGCGTTTCCCCTGACGGTTATGCCGGTGACGTTGAGATCACTGCCGGATTTGACCTCGCAGGCAAGATCCTTGCCGTTCTTGTTACCCGCCAGCAGGAGACTCCGGGATTGGGCAGCAATGTCTGTGAACGCAAGTTCCGCAAGACCATATTCAATCTTTTTCAACCCCGTCCGGTGGGATTGCCTCCAAATCACATTCTGGATCAGTTCCACGGAAAAACGGTTCCTGAAAAGGAAAGCTGGAAGGTCAAACGGGACGGCGGCAGTTTCGACTTTGTCACCGGCGCCACCATCACATCAAGAGCAGTGACCGCCGCTGTGGAACAGGCTGGAAAAACGCTCCGTTTGCACATGGAGGATTTTATGAAGGGAGAGAAAAAGTGAAAAAAGCTTTCAAAGATATGCTTAAAGGCATCTGGAAAGAGAATCCGGTGCTGGTGCTGCTCTTGGGAACATGTCCCACCCTCGCCACCACCAGCTCTGCCGCCAACGGTCTTGCCATGGGACTTGCCACCACCTGTGTGCTGGCGGGCAGCAATCTGGTCATATCCTGTATTGCCGGTATCGTGCCAAAAAAGATCCGTATCCCGGTCTATATCGTGGTCATTGCCACCTTTGTCAGCGCAGTGGATATGCTGATGAAAGCATACTCCCCTCCTGCCATTTATTCGGCATTGGGGATCTTCATTCCTTTGATCGTGGTAAACTGCATCGTGCTGGGCAGAGCAGAAGCCTTTGCTTCAAAGAACAACCCTGTGCGTTCTGTTTTTGATGGTATCGGCATGGGACTCGGGTTTTCCCTGGCTCTGACCATGCTGGGGGCTTTGCGTGAATTCATCAGTACCGGGTCGGTTTTTGAAGTCAAGATCATCACCTGCTGGACAACTGATTTTCTGCTGGCTTCAGCGGCGCCCGGAGCCTTTGTCATATTGGGCGTGATCCTTGCCGCCAAAAATCACTTTGCCCGCAGAGCAGCGATCAAGGCGGGCAAACTCTATGTTCCTCCTGCCGGATTGGATTGCCACAGCTGCCAGATCTGCAAACTCAATGAGAAGGAGTAAATGACGATGAGCGGTAAACTTTTTTCTGAAAGTGAACAACAGCAGATCGTGATCTTTGCAAGAGCCGTCATCGGGGCGGAACTTGCACGCACAACAGCTCCGGCGATGCCGGAGCTCCCCGGATTGAGCTCCATCGGCAGTTGCTTTGTGACCTTGCAGCTCAATGGGGCGCTGAGAGGGTGTATCGGCAATATCGAAGCCTTTGAGACTCTGGGGGAAAATTTGCGGCGCAATGCTTTGAACGCCGCTTGCAACGATCCCAGATTCCCGGCTCTGACACAGGAGGAATTCAACAAAGTGGAAATAGAAATCTCGCTCCTGACTCCGGCAGAACCCATCTCTTCTCTTGATGAGTTTGTGATCGGTGAACACGGGATCATATTCTCTCTTTTTGGACGCCGTTCCGTCTTTCTGCCTCAGGTCCCCACGGAACAGGGATGGGACAAAGAGACTACTTTGGATTTTCTTTCACGTAAAGCAGGCTTTGCCGGGAATGCCTGGAAAAGCCGCGATGCCCGCTTTTCTGTTTTCAAAACTGAAATTTACAGGTGAATAAATGAGCATTTTTACTATTATCGGTGCCGGTATGATGGGCTCGGCAATGAGTTTCCCCCTCAGAGACAACGGACATGAAGTGCGGATCGTTGGAACGCCCCTTGACGTTGAGATCATTGAACAGCTCAAGGTGGATAACTTCCACAAAAATATGAAACGGACTCTCCCGGAAGGTATCTCCTATTACCAGATCGGAGAGCTTGAGAAAGCTATTGCCGGAACCGACTTTTTTATCGGGGGCGTCAGCAGTTTCGGGGTGGAGTGGTTTGCGGATTTCGTCATCCCCAGACTGCCTGAAAAGGCGGTGGTCCTTTCCATCACCAAAGGTCTGCGGGAAACGGAAGAGGGCATCCCTGAAACCTTTCCTGAGTACCTGATGCGGAAAGATGTGAAAGGAACCATCTCTTTCAACGCTGTGGGCGGTCCCTGCACCAGCTATGAACTTGCCGACCGCCGTCACACCTGTGTCACCTTCTGCGGTAAAGATTACGACACCCTCTGCGCTCTGCGGAAATGTCTGGCTGTTGAATACTATCATATCAGCTGCTCCACCGATATCCGGGGCGTTGAAACTGCTGTGGCGATGAAAAATGTTTACGCCGCCGCCGTTTCCACTGCCATCGGCGCCAATGAACTCATCGTGGGCATGGGAGGTCAGGAAAAATACAATCCTCAGGCGGGACTTTTCGGGGAAAGTGTCCGTGAGATCGGTAAACTCCTCAAGATCATGGGGGGAGATCCCGATGCCATCATGCTGGCGGCAGGAGATCTTTATGTGACCGTTTTCGGCGGACGCACCCGTAAGCTGGGGGTGCTGCTGGGAAGAGGTCTTTCTTACGCAAAAGCCAGAGAGCTTCTTGCAGGTGTGACACTTGAATCTGTTGCTATCGCTCAGGCGATGTCCAACAGTCTGCGGAAACTGGCAGCTGCGGGCAGGGCGGATCTGAAGGATTTTCCTTTGCTGCTGGCTTTGGATGCCACGATCCATCATGGTGCAAAACTTGATATTCCCTGGGAGAAATTCATCCTTGATCGTCCGTGACATAGAAAAATACCGCCGCCGCAACCCGGCGCAGACCATTGAGGGACTGGGGCATTACCGTATTTGTACGGTGATCCCCTGTTACAATGAAAATGGTTCTTTCGGTGAGACTTTGGAGTCACTCAAAACTGCCGCTGCACAGATAGAGGAACCTGTTGCAGTGCTGGCGGTCATCAACTACCCTGAAGGCGCCGATGACAGGGAGTCACTGGAGCTTTTCAAGCGCATACAGAGAAAAGAGTTTGAGCACAGGGATCTTTTTGCTGTTTACGCCCCCGGACTCAAAGGTGGCGTCGGAGAGGCAAGAAAGATCGGCATGGACTCTTTTTTGCAGAGCAGGGATATTGAAGAAGCTTCTCAGACTATCATCTGTTCCATGGATGGTGATACCCTGGTGGACTCTGATTATTTCAAGGAGATAAGCTCTTTTTTCAGCCGGAGCAAAGCCGGCGGCGCAGCCCCAAAACTGCGGCATCTTCCCGGAGAGACGCCGGAAAATGAGAAGGCGATCCGGCGGTACGAAGCCTATCTTGACCGTTATGTCCGGGAGCTCAAGCGGTGCGGTTCTCCCTATGCTTTCCATACAGTGGGCTCTGCGTTTGCTGTCAGGGGAGAAGCTTATATGAAATGCGGCGGTATGAAGGTCCGGAAGGCGGGGGAGGATTTTTACTTTCTTCAGGAACTTGCCAAAACTTCAGGTGTTGAGGTCATAGACCGGATACTGGTCTTTCCTTCTCCCCGTATCTCTGCCCGGACTCCTTTCGGCACCGGGCAGGCGGTAAGAGAGATCATAGATGGGAAAGAGCCTTCAGAAGTTTCCGATGCCGCCTTTGACCGCTTGGAAAAGGTGCTGAATGCGGCTGTCTTTGAAAACCTCAATACCGATGCCCCGGAACTTCCGGACCGGGATTTTTTTGAAAAAGAGCATTTTTACCGGGTCTGGCAGGGGATCAGGCGCAATACGCCGGAACCTAAATTATGTGCTGCCTTCCATATCTGGTTTGACGGACTTAAAACTTTGCGCTTTCTGCACTGGTGCGACGCTTGACAAAGTGCTCATGCTGTGATATCTTATAGCAGGAGTGCAAGTGTCAGATGGATCAGGATTCTTTTCGTGCAATAAATACCGCTTTAAGAGCCGCCGCCAATTTGAAACTGGTCCCCCCTGTGTGTACAGGAAGCTTTGAAGGAAGCCGAACCGGTTCCAAAACAGGAGGCTCCATGGAGTTTGCCGATTACCGTTCATACCGGGAAGGGGACGAACTCAGGCGGGTGGATTGGCGGCTCTATGCCAGAAGTGAACAGCTGATGGTGCGCCGCTTTGCTCAGGAAAGCGATCCCAGGTGTGACATCATCATCGATTGTTCGCGTTCTATGGATCATTACGGTAAAAAAGCCGCCGCAGCAGGAATGGCTGCACTTTTTGCCCAAAGCGCCGTCAATGCCGGATTTTCCCTGCAGGTGTGGGGGATCCACGATACACTTCTGAAAATGACAACGCCCGAAACACCTGAACTCTGGGAACTGCCGGAAAAGGGCGGCGGAGAAAACATGGGACTCTTTTGTGAGCTGTGTCCGGAACTTTTCCGCAATGGTGTCAGAATTTTTATCAGTGACCTTTTTTTTGATCTTACTCCCGGCGGATTGATGAAATTTTTGGGCGGAAGCAATGCGGTCATCATCCAAATCATCGGTGAGGAAGAACAGACTCCTCACCTTTCCGGCAGTGTAACTGTGACAGATCCTGAGTCCGGCATGAGCAAAGTTCTCCACGTTGACGGGAGTGCCCTTGAGCGTTACCGGGAACGGTTGAACCGGTTCCGGTCTGAATACGCAGAAACCGTCAGGGCGCACAACTCTTGCATATTCTTTTTCAACGCCTCCGACTGTTTGAAAGATCCGGAGCCCTTTTGCCGGGAAGGGATACTGCAATGATCGGGGGATGGGAAAATGTATGGTTTTTCGCCTTTGCTCTGAGCGGAGTCCTTTTACTGCTCCTCTATCTTTTCAAATACAAAGGGGAACTTTTTTTTACTCAAGCTCTTTTCCTGTGGGAAGAATACGGCGCTCAGGAAAAAAACTCTGCACAACTGACCTTCCGCCGTCTGCCTCTGAGTTTTTTTCTTGAAGCTGCCGCTCTCATGCTTATGGTCTGCGGCGGCGCTTCGCTGTTTGTTGTCAGCAAAGAAAACCTTCCTCCGGCGGTGATACTGCTCAACAACTCCTATTCCATGACTCCTCAGGTACGTCGGCAGGGGGAAAAAGTTCTGCGGACCTATCTTGACCGTTTTCCCGGACGCCGGGTGATTTGGGGCATTTGCGGTACTGAAACTGAACTCCTGAGCCGGGGAGAGAAAAAGATCGACCTTGACAAATATTGGAATGGAACGGCATCTGAATTCAATGGAGAACAGGCTGTTGCATGGGCAAAAGAAAATTTTAAGGATGCAGAGATCTGCCTTGTGACAGACCGGGTCCCGGAGAATTACGTTCCGGGAGAAATTTCTCTTTTCTGCTGCGGTACTCCCGGGGAAAATGTCGCCATTGCCAACGCTGCTGTCTCTGAGGGGAGAGTCCTTCTGGAGATCCGCAGTTTTTCAAGTCAGAAGAGAAATGTGGTTCTGAAAGTCAACTCTCAGTTCCTTGAAACCTTTACCATCGGCAGCAACGGCAGCAAACTTTTCAACTTTGCTCTGGAATCTCCTGCTGCGCTTCTGAAGTTCCGGGTCGAATCACCGGGGGATGCTCTGGAATATGATGATGAGGTGATACTGGTGAACACGCCGAAAAAGGCTGTAACATACACTTATGGAAAGTTGCTGCCTGCCGAAAAAAAGGTATTGTCTCAGGTTCTGGAACACAATCCTGATTTCAGACAGGTCACAAAAGGGGGGGCGCTTTTCTTCTCAAGTTATCCCCCTGATAAGAAGCTCCCCTCTTCCGGGAACAGGGTGTTCTTTCACCGCGGCAAACAAAGTTTTCTTGAAAAGAGCCCCCCCTTTTTCTCTCCCCGTGAAGAGTTGTTGAAAGGATTGGAGAACAGCGGTCTTGTGTGGGCATTTACTCCGGGGATCAAATTGCCGGGGAGAGGGATCATCTGTTCTTCTTCCGGAGCCTTGATGAGTGTGGAAGAAATAAGCCGCAACCGGTATGACATCCACTTGAATCTGCATCCTGAATACTCCAATCCGGCATCACTCCCCTTCTGGCCGGGACTGTTCAGCAACCTTGCCGAACTTTGCCGCCGCAGCACTCCGGGAGTTGTGGATCACAATGTGAAATCAAATGAAATGATCCTTTGCAACCTTTCAGATGGTGCAGCGAAAGTTCATTACCGCCATGCCGGAAGTTCAGGGGAAATCCCTTCGGTCAGGGGCAGGGCGCTTTTTCGGTTGAGCCAAAAGGGGCTTTACACTCTGGATGACGGAAAACTGAAATACAATATCGCAGTCAATCCCCATGTAACTCCTGTTTCAGATCTGCGTCAGAATAAAACTTTTACTGCATTCAGCAGGAAAATGGCTGCGGGAGGGGAATACCGCCGTTATTTGAGTTGGATCTTCACAGCCGCCGCTTTGCTGATCCTGACGGTGAACCGTACTTTGCTTTGCAGAAGGAGCAGAAGGTCATGATCTTTTTTGAAAAAACCTTCTTTTTGCTGTTGCTGATCCCGCTGGTACTCTATCTGGCAATACGTCCCTGGCGGGGGCGTTTTGCCAATGTACTGCAGTTGCTCACCGATCTGCTGCTGGTCTGTGCCTTGAGCGGCATGAGTCTGTGCCTGCCCGATAAAGAGGGCGTTCTTTATATTCTCTGCGACCGCAGCCATTCCATGCCGCCGGGGAGCGAAAAGGTGATGGAAAAACAGATCGGTATCATTTCCCGGCAGATGAAAAATCCTCCCGGAGTCATTTCTTTTGCCGGAAGCTCCCAGTTGGAAAGCGCTCCCGGCAGGGGCGGATTCAGCGGATTCAAGGGCGTATTGAGTACCGGACACACTTCCGATCTTGCCGGAGCTCTTGATTTCACGCTCAAGATGATCCCCCGGGATACCCCCGGAAGGATCCTGCTGATCTCAGACGGGAACTGGAACGGGCGCTCTCCGGAAAGTTCTTTTTCAACAGCTCTCATGCGCCGCATCAAGGTGGATCATCTGCCTTTGAGCCGGAGCAGTTTTGATGATTTTGCCATTTCCGGAATTTCCGGTCCTCTTTCCGTTGCGCCCGGGGAGTATTGTTCCCTTGTCTGTTGTGTCTATGCTCCAAAAGCGGCTGCGGTCAAACTGCGTTTCAGGAAAAATGGCGGTCAGTGGAGCACCCGCTCACTCCGGCTCAGGGCGGGGGAAAACCGTCTTTTCTGGCGGGACCGCAATGACCGTGAAGGTGTCAGCAGCTATGAATTTTTCCTTGTACCGCCTCCGGGGGATCAGGTGATCGAAAACAATTCAGCCCGGCATCTGCTTGAGATCAGAGGCAGAGGCAAGATCCTGATTTTGACATCTTCTCCTTCCGGAAATTTGAGCAAACTCCTTACACGGGCACGCTTTGAGGTGGAAACGCTTCAACTGCCTTCGCAGAAACTTTCCCCGGAAATGCTGAGCAGCTGCCGGGCGGTCATATTGGAAAATGTTCCCGCCTCAGCGATCCCTCCCGAAATCAATGCTCTCATGGCAGAGCTGGTCAGACAGGGACGCATGGGATTGCTTATGACAGGGGGCGCATCCAGTATGGCTGTGGGAGGATGGTATAAAACACCCGTAGGCGAAATACTTCCCGGCGCATTGGAAAAACAACACGATATCAGACGGCGCCGCTCAGCTGTGATGATGGCACTTGACCGCTCAGGGAGCATGAGTGTCACCGTGGACGGTGTGACCAAAATGGCAATGGCAAATCTGGCGGCGGTGGAAAGTTACAGGCTCCTTTCCCCTGAGGATGAATTCGGACTTATTGCCGTTGACAGTTCGGTTCACCGGGTGGTCCCTCTGGGGAAAAAGGGAAAGAGTACCGACTGTTCACAGGATATCATGTCCATCGAATCCATGGGGGGCGGCATCTTTGTGGATAAGGCACTCCATGAATGTGTGGAACAGCTTTTGCGCTCCAAAGCTCCTGTGCGCCACGTTCTTCTTTTTGCCGATGCCGACGATGCAGAGCAGCCGGGGGATTATAAAGAATTGCTCAGACGTGCCGTAAAAGCCGGGATCACCGTAAGTGTTGTCGGATTAGGGAAAAAAGACGCTTCTGATGCAGATCTGCTCCGTGAGATCGCCCACTTGGGGAAGGGGAAATGTTATTTCTCAGACAATGCTTCAGAGCTGCCCCGGATCTTTGCGGAAGATACCTTTGTTATGGTGCGTGCTTCATTCAACCGTGAAAAGATCCGGTTCCGGACGACGGCTGAACTGACGGCTTTCCCCGGAGCGGAAGAGGTCAATGCGCCCTTTGAAGCCGACGGATACAATCTCTGTTTTGCCAAAGAAAAAAGTCGTGTGCTTCTTGAGGCGATGGATGAAGAAAAGTCCCCCATCGCCCTGACGGGCTACGCAGGATTAGGCAAAACGGCACTTCTGGGTATTGAGGTCGATGGCGAATATTCAGGGAAATTTGCTTCTCATCCCCATGCCGGTAAGATCATTGCCGCTTTGACCCGGTACGTTGTCATGCCCCGCAAGAGTACATTTAATGGCTGTTTCGTCACTCAGAGCATGGATTCAGGTGTCTTCAAATGTGAGATCCTTCTTGATCCGGAACGGCGCAAAATGCCTTTTGCAGGAACGCCCCATCTCTCATTGCTCATTACTTCAGATCATGGAAAACTTGTGACCCGGAGTGTGATGTTCCGCTGGAAAGGACCCGACTGTTTGCTGGCGGAAAGCCTTATTCCTCCCGGTGGAACAGTCAACGCCGCTGTAGATTTCGGCGGCGGTGAGATACTGGCGCTTGCCCCTGCGGTCCAAAGTATTTCTGCGGAGTTTTCAAGAGGATCTCTGCGCGATATAGCATCTCTGGTGCGCCACACAGGGGGAAGTGTCAAAAGCAGCTTTGACAACATAGGAAAAGAGATGGAACAGCAGAAAAGTTCATACAGCTGCGGACCGCTGCTGCTTGCTCTTGCCATTCTTTTACTGCTGCTCCAGGTGTGGCTGCGCCGCAGCGGCAGGGAAATGGTTCTTCCTTCACTGCGGCTTCCCCGTTTCTCTCAGAAAAGCAGGAAAATTGAAAAACGTCCGGCAAGGTCTGCTGAAACAGCAAAAAAAGCAGCTCCTGAAAGAAAAGAGAGTGTGCCGGAACCTGACGGTATCTCTGCGGCTCTGAAGCGTGCCAAGAAAAGATGAACCTTCAGAAACGGATGACTCAGGAAATTCATTTGAGTAAAAAAGGGCGTTCATCGTTGGTGTGATGAACGCCCTTTTTACGCCGGAACAGATCAGAGCTTTTTCAGTTTCCAGACACCGCCGGGGGCATCCTCCACAAGGAAGCCGGCGGCTTTGATAGCATCGCGCAGACGGTCGCTTTCAGCCCAATCTTTGTTCTTGCGGGCGGCGGCGCGCTCTTCTGCCATGGCGACAACTTCGGCGGGGAACTCTTCCGCAACGGGAACAGCATCCACATCCAGACATCCGAAAATGCGGTCAAAGTCACGGCAGCAGTCAAGGATCTTCGCCGCTCCCGCAGCGCTCAAGGTGCCGCTGTCTGCCAGACGGTTTCCTTCACGGACCAATGCGAAGAGAGCAGCTGTTGCTCCGGCAGAGTTCAAGTCATCCGCAATGGCTGTGCGGAACTGGTTCTGAGCTTGTTCCACTGCTGTTGCAACTTCACTGCCGTCACCTGCTGCGGTGATCTCTTTCATGCGGGCAAAGAGAGTGGAAAATTTGCCCAGGGTTTCCCGTGCCTGATCCAACGCTGCAAGGGAGAAATTGAGTTTTTTACGGTAGTGGGTCCCGATGAGCACCCAGCGGACTTCGCGCCCGGTGTAGCCTTTTTCCAGAAGGTCACGCAGTGTGTAGAAGTTGCCGAGAGATTTGGACATTTTGGTGTTATCCACCATCAAATGTTCGCAATGGAGCCAGTAGTTGACCCACTTTTTGCCGGTGACACTTTCGCTCTGGGCGATCTCATCCTCGTGGTGGGGGAACATATTGTCCACACCGCCAGTGTGAAGATCAAAGGATTCTCCCAAATATTTCATAGACATGGCACTGCACTCAATGTGCCACCCCGGACGTCCTTCGCCCCAGGGACTGGGCCACCATACATCGCCGTCGGCTTCGTCCCGTGCCTTCCACAGAGCAAAGTCCGCCACGGAGTCTTTGGCATATTCGTCGGCATCTATGCGGACCCCGGCACGCTGATTGTCACGGTCGATATGGGCAAGTTTGCCGTATTCGGGGAACTTTTCGATGGAAAAGTAGATGCTCTTGTCTTCTGACTGATAAGCGATCCCCTTATCCATCAGCACCTGGATCATGGCGATCATTTCAGCGATATGGTCTGTCGCCGCAGGATAAATGGCGGCGGGAGTGATGTTCAAAGTCTTGATATCTTCAAAGAATGCTTTTTTGTATGTGGCTGTGAAATCCCGCAGGGGGACCCCTGCCGCCCGGGAGTTGCGGATCGTTTTGTCATCCACGTCAGTCAGGTTCATCACCTGTTTGACTTTGTAGCCGGCGTACTCCAGCGTGCGGTGCAGCAGATCTTCAAAGATGTAGGCACGGAAATTTCCGATGTGGGCGAAGTTGTAAACTGTGGGACCGCAGGTGTAAAGACCTGCCTTGCCTTCTTCGACGCTCTTGAATGTTTCAAGAGAGCGGGTCAGAGTATTGTAAAATTTGAGTTCCATAAAACCAGGTTCCTCTTTTATTTGATGTTCTCTGCATTGGCAGCAGAAAGCGTTTTGCCGTTTTTATGTTCGTCCATGACTCCCCAGAGAAGAGCCAGCAGAGCAGATGCAAGGTAGATTGCGGCTCCGGTCCAGTTCTGCTTGATCGCAGAAAAGATCACAGGGATCAGCGTTAATATAAGGTAAAACCATTTGCAGGGGAATCTTTTTTCCCCGAATTTCAGATTGAGAGTACGGAATTTCCAGAACGCCCAGGATGCAGTCGCCGCAAACCAGTATCCCCAGGTGGCACCGGGATCAGGAGATTTCGGGGAAATGCCCCAGACTGCCAGAGCAGGACAAAGCATGAAAATGAGCAAAAATGGTATCAGTTGTGCAAGAGAGGTTTTCTCTTCCAGAGGGCGCAGTACAAGGAAGATATGAAAGAAGGTGATGATGACCCAGAATCCGGCTGGGACCTGAGTGTAGACCCCGGCGGAGTCCGGAAAAACGAAGACGCCGGTGAGAAGAGTCCAGAAGCGCAGAGGCAGATCGGCATTGATCGGGGCAAGATGATTTGCCGCAAAGTTGGGCATAAAGAAGGAAAGAAGGAACACTCCGATATAAAGTGCCGTGAGAGTCTGGCTTACAGGACCTACTGTGATTTTGGGAACACCATAGGTCTGTTTGTCTTCACCGTAGTCGATCATAATTGAAATTTCTTCTTTCTCTTTTTTGGGGGGGGGCAAACTTCACTCCTTTGTGCCGTTTCATGGAGCAGAAACGGCTCAAAGGAGTGTGATCCAGCTTTTATTTACAGCGCTCAGCGCACACCCAGAGCGCGGAGGTTGTTGTAGGAGATACGAATGGACTCAAAGATATCTCTGCCGGGCCATTCGATGTCCTGCTCGATGCTGTACCAGCGGACATTGGTTTCCTGACATGCCTTGATGATGGCGGGCCAGTCAAGATTGCCTTCGCCCACTTCGCAGATGCGGGGTTCGCCTTCCCAGATGACCAGATCCTTGAAGTGGACAACGGGCATACGGCCATTGACGTTCCAGATCCAGCGGACAGGGCTGCCGCCGCCCCGGGTGACCCAGTGAACGTCGATTTCGGCGTAAACGGACTGACGTCCGGATTTTGCAGTGCGCAGATAGAAGGTCTCAAGCATGGTCTTGTTGTTTTCACGGAATTTCTTGAATTCACCGGCATGGTTGTGGTAACCGAGACGGATACCGTGTTCCAGCAGCTTTTCTCCGGCAATCATCATCTTGTCAGCCAATTCGCAAGCCATGGTGTAGCTGTTGAGATAGGGCGCCTGAGGGCAGCCTAGAGCGGTGAAATCGCACTCAAGAGTCTGCAGCTTGTCAATGACGGGGGAAAGATCATCTGCCGTCAGAGCCGCCTGACCTTCGTGGGTGGCACAGCAGAAAAGATTGTGTTTATCCAGCTGTTTTTTGACGATTTTGGGGTCCAGCTGCACGCCGGAAACCTGCACAGCCTGATAACCGATGTCGCACACTTTGTCAAGAGTACGGTCAAGGTCGCTTTCGGTTTTGCAGAATTCCCGCAGATTGTACAGGGTCACGGCGATTTGTGAATCAGGAGCTTGCATTTTTTACTATCCTTAAAATGAAAAGTTATTTTCAGAATTCATGGTCACGGACGTTGTCAATAGCCCCCTGACGGACCAGCTCAGTGACACGGACCACTTCACGGGCTTCTTCAAACTTGATGGGGAACTCTTTGCCGTCACGGATCGCCTCATAAAGATGGCGCCAGATCACATAGGTGTCGTTGCCGTTGGCAGGAGCCACCTGAAGATCGTCTTCGACCCAGACGGGAGCGAAGCCGGAGCCGTAACTTTTGGGATTGCCGCGCTGGGCTTCAAACTGGGGCAGGGGGATGGCGGGATTCATGTATTTGACTTTCAGACGGCTTTCGTCTGCGCTGACGATGGAGCCGCGGGTACCGTGGATGACGTAGACGGGATCTTTGTAGGCGGTGCCGCCGGAGATCTCCATGTCAACGATACGGCCGTTTTCGCCTTCAAAAACGATTTTGATGTGGTCCTCAGCATCGGCTTTGGCGGCGACCAGTTTCAAATTGCTCCAGACGGATTTGACAGGGGATTCAAGGAATCTCAGAGAGTGGTCGATGATGTGGGGACCCCAGTTCAGCAGCTGACCGCCGCCGTATTCCTTGAAGGTCTGCCAGTCATTGCGCCACTGGAAGCTGTTGCGGGCAAGTTTGACCTCATAGACCCAGCCCAGTTTCCCGGAGGCAATGATGTCACGGATCTGGGTGAAGGCAGATTCAAATCGGCGGTTGTGGCGGATGAAGATGGAGCCGGGACGGCTCTTTTCTGCTGTCCAGAGACGGTCAAATTCTGCAACTGAGGCGGCAACAGGCTTTTCACAGAGAACTTTTTTACCGGCGTTGAAGGCGGCAAGAGCATGATCGACATGATCCAGTGAACGGGTGGCGATAGTGACCAGCTCAACTTCAGGATCGGCAAAGAGCTCGTTCATATCTGTGTAGTAGCGGGCATTGGGGCACTTTTCTTTTGCGCTGCTGATCTGATCCGGATCCTGGTCACACCCAGCGACAACTTCGAAAAGGTCGGGGTATTTTTCCATTTCATACATGTGCATACCTTTTCCGGCGCGTCCGAGACCCAGAATACCGACTTTGATTTTTTCTGCCATGATCTTTATATACTCCTGTTGTGAGAGATGATTTCAAAATGTGAAATGATCTCTTCTGTTAAAAGATTACACCATTTGCAAAATATACCATTGCTTTGAGGATTTTTCAAGGAAATACTCAGCGGTTTATAATGATATTGTAACGGAAATCCACTTTCCGGCTTTCTCCCGGCTTCAAGGTAATGTTCCAGAGCAGCTGGTTTTTGGGATTGAGAGAACCGACATGGTTGAGAGCTTTCTTTTCAGGCTTTCCGGAAGCGGAAACGAATTCCCCGAAATAGTCCATTTCAATGACCAGTTTGACAGGCGTTGCCCTGAAATTCTTCAGCTGGATGCGCCCTTTGATATCCGTGACCCGGTACCAGATACCGTTGAGGTATCCCCCTTTGACGGCAATAGAGCTTTCTTTGGCGTTGGTGGTACGGGGCGTTTTCTTGACGGGAACTTTTTCAAGGCGCTGGAACACTCCCACACCCCGGTTTTTGATGGAGCTGGGGGCTTCCTGTTCGGCAAATGCGGCTTTGACATCGTGACAGCGGGTGATTTCCCAGGTGGCATTTTCCCCTGTGTTGACCCAGGAGCCTTTGATCTGGGCAAGGACACGGCTGCCGTCGGCGATCTCTACGGCTGCATCGGGGATGGGATGTTTGAAAGGATTGGCAAAACGCAGACACTCCCAGATGTTGGAAATGGGATTGCCGTGGCTTTTCCAGACTCTTCTGCCGTCGTCTGCCTGACGGGCAGGGATCTGCCAGCGAACAAGGTTTTCATAGTGACCTGCGGCTTTTCCCAGAGTACGGACCAGTGATTCACCTTTTTTCAAACTCAGAGAACCGATCTCAAAGGGAGCCATATTGCCCGAGATCCCGGGGGCTGAAGGCACATATTCACCGGCAGCAGCAGCTGTGTCATTCATCCTGAAAGCACGGGCTTTGGAAGCGTAATGTACTGCCCCGGGACGGACCTGGGGGGAGGGAATGGCATTCTTAACGATAGCCATAGGGCTGAATCGATTCAGATTTTCAATATTGGGGGAGCCTGCCAAGAGGATGCACTTGACATTTTTCAGATCATCGCCTGTATTGACTACGGTGGCGGCTCCGGAAAGGAGAAACTTCTTTTCAGGGAGCAGAGTCATCTTGAAAGCAGGAGTCCAGTTGAGGGTCTTTGCAATGTAATCAAAGGTGACTTTGCCTGTTGCTTGGGGGAACAAGGTGAATTCCCAGGCGTGTTTCTCTTCTTTGACAGTGCGTTCAGCCGCCTTGAAAGCAGGGCTCTCAACACCGATGATCTGACTGCGCTGAAGTGTCAGGATACTGCCGCCTGCACATTTAAGCGTGACCGTCTCCTGCCATTGGGACTGCTCTTTTTTCAAAAGATCCAGAACGACTCCGCTGATTTTTTCGATCTTGCCGTTTTCACCCCTGAGATAAAGTGTCACACGCTGGTTTTTGTATGTGGCGGTGATCCGGTTGAAAGGGACCTGCTCTTTTTTTACCGTTTCGCTGATGGTTTTGCGGATCTGCTTGACATTTGGGGAGCTCCACAAAGTTCCCTCCAAAGGAGAAAAGTTGCCCGAGACGGTGAAAGAGGAGACGCCTTTGGGGGTGACCTCATGGCGGATCATGGCACTGTTGTTCCGGAAGATCTGCACTTCCGTTGCCGGAGCGGGCAGTTCTGCGCCGCTTACAGTCAGCGGCAGCAGCGCCGCTGAATAAAACCATCTGCTGAATTTCATTTTTCCCTCTTCATGTTTATTTGATGACCTGTAAAACAGGATAACCGGCGCAAGGCATGACTTTGAGCTTTCCCTGTTCAATGAGTGTTTTCAGGTGTTCAAAGACCTTTTTGCACGCTTCGGCGTTGGCACTTTGCAAATCAACGTCCTGCGTGGTGTTTCCGACTATAATATAATCAAAAGAACGCAATTTTTCAAACAACTTTTCAGAAGTTTCCGGAACAGGTGTCAAAGATGGTTCAAATCCGGGGCAGGCGATCCGGTAAGGACGGGGGCAGTAAAGCCCCCGCCGTTCCATGAGAAGCAGACAGCGGCTCTTTTGCGGAGTGGATTTTTCCAGAAAGTCAAAGGCGGCGTAAAGTCCCGGATCTTTGGCGAGGATCCCGAGAGAACGCATGGGAGCGCTTCTGACCGCTTTCAGGATCTTCCAGCTGACAAAGTAGTGGTACAATGGCTGATATGATTGAAAAACAAGAGTACAGAACAAAAAAATGCCCAGAGTGAAAAATCCCGCCTTTTTGTAAGGTGAAAGAGCAATGGCACATACTCCAGTTCCGATTGCCGGAATGAGCAGAGGTAAAAGGAAACGGCTCTGAGGGAAAAATGCCGACCAGAGAATGAGAGGAGCCAGAAAGGCAATTCCTGCACAATACAGCCATCTGGCATAGCCGGGATGTTTTTTGCGCAGAAAGAACGCTCCGGCAGCAGCGGCAGCTCCCAGAAAAGGAAGTTGAAATCCTGTGACGATACCGTCAAAAAGTTTTTTGTCAAATCCGGCGAAGAGCCAGTTCAAAGCGACTCCGGTGATACCTTCCAGCCCGTAACGGGCGCTCCCCATGAGCTTGTGGAAATGCTCCACGCTCTCCGAAACCGGGAAAAAGGAGTAGGGGTAGAAAAAATTTCCAGTGTAAAGGAAGGTCCGCAGGTACCAGAAAAAAGAGAATGCGAAAGCTGTTCCGCAGAAAAGAAGCCACTTTTTCCACTTTCCGGGTTTGAAGATAAAAAGAAGGAACAAAAGCAGCGCACCGACTGCGCCGGTGGGCTTGACGGCAATGGCGGCGCCTGCAAGTATTCCGCAGACAGCCGGAGCCCAGTACGCTTTTTTACGCAGTTTCCATGCGGCGAAAACTCCACCGATGGTGAAGAGCGCAATGAAGTTTTCCACATAGACCGCCCGGTTCATGTTGAGGAACAGGGGCGAAAGAAGAAGGGCAGCAACAGCAAAAATACCGGGGAGTTTGCCCCATTTCGATGTTATGCGCCAGAGGGCGGCAAGGAGCACAGGCGTTACCGCCCCTACAATGATCCGGGGCAGTACCAGCCCTCCGGTCTTGATGGTGTTGGCAAAGAACCATCCTGTCAAAGCCGGGTAGAAGGAGTAGGGATTGTCGGGACAGGGAACAAAGGAAGCTGTTTGAAGACAGCGAACAGGCAGTGCCAGCTGATAGGTCTGTTCATCCCAGGCATAAGGGGGGAGCAGAGCTGACCCCAGAAATGCCAGAAAAAGCAATGCCATGAGCACGGCTTTTCCGGGAGAACTGTTTATTGCGGGAAAAAGATTCCGGATGCCCCACAGAGAAAAGGGCAAAGCGGCACTGAAAAGGATCCAGGGAGAGGGAGGCAGCAGGGAATAGAGTGTCATAAAACACGCCGTTCCGAGAGCGAAAGCAATGGTGTGCTCCCGGGGGAAAGAACGCAGCAGCAGTTTCCCCATCCCGAAGAAGGCGGAAAGGAGCAGAAATGCTGTTCCCAGACTCTGCCACACAGGGACACTCAGGAGTGTTGCGATGGTGTTTGAGTTTGTTATCATTTTACCAGAGGGGCATCGTCAAGTGCAGGCTCCCGGAGAAGTTTCGGGAACTCTTCCATCTTTAGTTTACGCATTTCCATAAGCCTTTTGAAGACAGCTGCCGCACCGGAGATCTGCTCTGCACTCCCTTTGTTTTTTTGCAGACATCCCAAACGGAGTCCTGCATTAAGGGCACTGAAGGGGAAATCTCCCGCCTCTTTTTCAAAGTGGTGGAGTGCCAACGCACTCTGACCGCTCAGATCATAAGCGTGCCCCAGAAGGCGGTTCAAGTGAAGGAAAGAGGGATATCGCAAATCGCTGTTGATCTTTTTCCACCAGAAGAGAGCTTCAACAGGACGTTTGAAATCAAAGAAAGCGGTCTGACCGGCAAAGTAACACGCAGGAGCATTGGGGTAGATCCTGAGCGACTTGATAAATTGCCCGTATGCTTCTTTTTTGCGGTTTTCATTCAAAAGCACTCTGCCCTGGCGCAGAGCTGTGCCGGAGCGCAGATTCTGACAGAGAAAAATACCCGCCAGCAAAAGCAATGCTCCGGCAGCGATGTACCGTGTGCGCAGAGGGGGTGTGCACACCTTCCCTCCTGAAAGACCATTGCCGCAGATCGTTCCCATCATCAGGAAAAAGAGTGTTCCCGCCAGGGGCGTTGAAAGCAGCACATCAAAAAGACCGTGTATGAAAAGCAGCAGGAATGCCCATGAGATCCACAGTCCCACCGGATCATTGCGGCGGATCTGCCGTGCCGTTGCAACTGTCCACATAAGGATATAGAGAAGTCCTGCGATACCGAATCCCGCCCACATGTTCAATATTTCATTGTGGGGGTGAGGGTGGCGGACAGCGGGAAAATCTGAGAGAAAATATTCAGGGGGCATGAAGGGGGGGATACGGCTTTCAAAACGTGCAGGTCCCACGCCGGTGACAGTGTGAGCAAGGGCAAATTGCAAAGAACCGCGCCAGAGCTGCACCCGGGCATTGGCAAGAGAGGCACTTTCCTGACTGTTGACAGCAGAGATGAAAAGGACTCCCGCTGCAAGGGCGCCGAGAGTGGCATAGCGCCAACGCTCCTGACGTTTGAAAAGCATGACGATCCCCAAGGCGACAGCGGCGCCGATGATCCCCGCAAGCGTGCCGCGGGGAGCCAGTTCAGGGAAGAAAAAGAATACCGAAATGACACCGGCACTGACTGCAACTCCTGCTGCGATCAAACGCCAGCGGGAGCGGAAAGTCAATACCACGATGGAAACAAGAGTCACTGCAAGAAGTGAAAAATTCCAGTTCCAGTTGCCTGCAAATCCTGTGCACATTGGGGTTTGGACGGTCATCCACAGCAAAAATAAAAATAATCCGCTGCACCACCAGGGAAGCAGACGTTTGAGTTCCGGGGCAAGGGCAATGCCTGCCCAGGGCAGAGAGATAAAGAACAACGCATGGAAGAAATTTTCCCAGAGACCGCCGTAAAGAATTTGCTGAACTCCCGCAGCAGCACTGCACAAAAGAGATGTGATCAGAAAAAAACGCAGGACCTTTGAACTCTGCCACGCCTTCATGATCCGGCGGGGTTCTGCAACTGCCGCCCCGAGGGCCGCGATGGCGATAACAGCCGGAGTACACCCTTGGACCATATCCCAGAAGAAGAGATGTTTGTTCCAGGGCAGAGCCCATGCCAGAGGATAGGAAAAAAGAGGCAGTGTCAACAACAAAATCGCCCATATACAGCGGCGTGTTTTTTCAGTGATGCACATGTGACATGACTCCGCTTTGTTCTGCAATATCCAGCCATGCTTTGAGATCGCTCTCAGAAGCAGTCGCTGACGCAAGTGCCCGCAGTGAACCGTTGAATCCTCTGCCTTTCAGGTAGTCGTGATAAATTTTTCTGGCGTGACGATAGGCACATTCGGGACCGTAAAGTTCCACCATGCCCCGGGTCTGTTCTTCAATGATACTGCGCCACTCCTCAAAGGAGGGGGGCGAAAAGTTTTCCGGATCACTCAGCTGACGGAAAAGCCAAGGATTCCCCATGGCACCTGTTGCCAGCATGACCCGGGAACATGAAGTGGCTTCTTTCATCTTTTTGTATGACTCAACAGAGTTGACACCGCCGTTGGCGATGATTTCCACATCAGGAAAGGCATCGTGAACGGCTTTGATGATATGATGATGAACAGTCCCCGAGTAGAAAGCCTTTTTGACTCTGCCGTGGATCGTGAGTGCCTGGGCACCGCAGTTGATCAATCCCCGGCAGAGTTTTAACGTGGGTTCGGGATCATCCATATCCAGTATCCGCAGTTTTGCGGTCACCGGGATCCTGCTGTGCTTTGCCACTGTATCAAAACAGCGGATCGCCTCTTCGTAATGGAGTCCCAGTTCAGCTCCGGCACATTTTTTTGCCACCTTGGGAACGGGACAGCCCAGATTGAAGTCGAGGACATCAAAGTGAAAACGGTTGATTTTTTCAACAGCTTCTCTGATGTGATCGGCATTGCCCCCCAGCAGCTGAACGCCGAGAAATTCTTCATCCCCGTAACGCAGCAGCAGATCTTTGGAGCGCTCAAAGGCAAAGGTGAGACTTGCCGCATCCACCATTTCAGTAAAGGCGTAGCGACAGCCGCATCTCCGGGCGCTCCGGCGGTAGGGAGCGTCCGTAAATCCCGACAGGGGGGCCATTATCAGTGCGGAGCTATCATAGATCATTTCAGCTTCACCATGCGGTTATGCAACTTTTTCAGAGCAAGGTTCTGGATCTGGCGCACTCTTTCGTTGGTACAATCAAGGATCTTGCCCACCTGGTCAAGGGTCCTGACCGGCTGTCCGCCGATACCGAAACGCAGACAGATGACCTTGCGTTCTCTTTCTGAAAGGGTGTTGATCAGTCTCAACAGCTGTTCGATATCCTCGACTCTGACCATTTCATCGGCGGGGGATGGGAATGTCTCATCAGAGAGAAATTCCTGAAACTCCATACCTTCCGGAGTTTCTTCATCCACGGGCGTATTCAGTGATGTAATGTTCAGAGGTTTGGAGTCTCTGAGCCTCTCAATGGTCACCAGAGGCAGTTCTGTATACTCTGCCAGCTCCTCATTGGTCGGAGCTCTCCCCAGCTCTTTGGTGAGAACATTCAGTGCTTTCCGGATCTTTCTGGAATTGATCTGGGTTCCCATGGGCACACGAACCGTTTGCCCCTGCTCTGCAATGGCAAGACGGATCGCCTGTTTGATCCAGCAGGCACTGTAAGTACTGAACTTTGCTCCACGGCTGGGATCAAACCGCCGGGCAGCAATCACCAGTCCCATATTTCCTTCTGAGACGAGATCGTCCCACGACAGGCCGCGACCGAGAAACTCATTGGCGATCTTCAAGACCAGCCGCATATTGCTCTCGATCAGGGCCTCGACTTCAGGATTGCGCTCCTCTTCGCTTCCCATAGTCTTTTCCTTTTTTTGTTGCTGCAGCGCCGTTTCTCCTCAAAAACAGCGCTGCATATTGATGTTGGCAGGGCTTTTGAAAGCCCCGGAACGGAACAATCAGATGTGGTCAAGAGTTGCTTTGTAGCTCTTGAGCAATTCGGCAGTATCCACTGCAAAGTTGAGTTCTCTGCCGCTGAATTCCAATTTGCCGGAGTCGGTGACTTCACCCACACAGGCAAAGGTGATACCGGAAAGAAGTTTCTCGAACTCAGCTTTCTTCTCAGGAGCAACCGTTGCCACAAAGCGGCTGTTGGATTCAGAGAAGAGCACCTCAAGTTCGGAGCATTTTCCGGCAACCGGCACCTTGTCAAGGGCGACCTTGAGTCCGAGACGTCCTGCCATGGCAGTTTTGGCAAAGGCGATACCCAGACCGCCCAGAGCAGGCGTTGTCAGAGAGTTGACGATCTTTGCTCCGGTAGTTTCGGCAACTTTGGCGTAGATGGACTTGGCTTTTTCGGCATCCACTTTGGGGCAGTTGCTGCCGATGGCGCCCAGCATGGCGAAGTATTCGCTGCCGCCCAGTTCGTTGGCGGTATCACCGATGACATAGACCAGATCTCCAGGGCATTTGGCATCAAGGGAGACTGCACGGCTCACATCGTCGATCTTGGCGATGGCGCTGATGAGCAGCGTGGGCGGAATGGAGATCTTGCGCCCGCCGCGGGTACTGTCGTTTTTCATGGAGTCCTTACCTGAGATACAGGGGGTCAGGAAGGATTTGGTGTAGTCATAAATTGCCTTGTTGGCACGGACCAGCTGGGCAAGTTTGTATTCTCCGTCGGGGGTCTTGGCACTCTGGACCGGGTCGGGCCAGCAGAAGTTGTCAAGAACAGCGATCTTGCCGGGATGTCCGCCCACAGCGATGATACGGCGGATCGCCAGATCGATACAGCTGGCAGCCATGTGGTAGGTGTCCACATCGCTGTACCGGGGCAGGATACCGGAAGAAAGAACGATACCCGCCTTGCTCAAGGGCTCGATCATGGAAACAGTGGCATCAGACTGGACGTCACGTTCTTTGCCCACAAAGGGTTTCAGAACGCTCAATCCCTTCACTTCGTGGTCGTACTGACGGGCCTTGTATTCATCGGAGCAGATATTCAGAGAACCGATCAGAGCGGTAAGATCTTTGGCGGCATCTCTGGTGGAGAGTTCCGGATCTTTATGCACCGGGGGCTCCCAGACTGCTTTGAGCTTGAGTTTGGGCAGACCCTTGTGCATGAATTCGATGGAAAGACGGGCAACAGTTTTGTCGTTGTAAAGGATGTGGAAGAATCCGTCATCGGTAAATTCACCAAGAACAGTGACTTCAACATCACGTTCAGCGGCAAGGCGTTTGAACTCTTCCAATTTTTCCGGGGGCACGGCGAAGCTCATGCGCTCCTGAGCCTCGGAAACCAGGATCTCCCAGGGCTGGAGACCTGAATATTTCAAAGGAGCCTTGGCAAGGTCAAGACGGCAGCCGCCGCACTCTTCTGCCATTTCACCCACACTGGAGGAAAGACCGCCGGCACCATTATCGGTGATGAAACGGTAAAGACCTTTGTCACGGGCTTCAAGGATGAAGTCGGAAAGCTTTTTCTGGGTGATGGGGTCGCCGATCTGCACCGCCTGAACGGGACTGTCCTTGTGGAGCTCTTCACTTGAGAAGGTGGCACCGTGGATACCGTCTTTGCCGATGCGTCCGCCGCCCATAACGATCAGGTCGCCGGGTTCAATACGTTTTGAAGCGCCGGGAATGCCGTTGATCATCTTGGGGATCTTGCCCGCAGTACCGCAGAAGACCAGAGGTTTGCCGATATAGCGGTCGTCGAAGAACTCCCAGCCGTTGGCGTAGGGGATACCACTCTGATTGCCGCCGTCGATGACGCCCTTGTGGACACCGTCACGGAGACGGCGGGGATGGAGCAGTCCTTCCGGGATCAGTTCGTCTGCGCTGAAGGGGGAGCCCAGACAGTAACCCCAGACGTTGAGCAGCAGTTCTGCCCCCTGTCCGGTACCCATGGGGTCACGGTTGACACCGACGATACCGGTCATGGCGCCGCCGTAGGGGTCGAGAGCGGAAGGACTGTTGTGGGTTTCCACCTTGTAGGCGACGTCGCACTTTTCGTCAAAGTCGATAACACCTGCGTTGTCTTTGAAAACGGAAACCAGAAAATCGACCTTTTCGGCGATCTCTGTGGTGGATTTCTGAATGCAGCTCTTGTAGCAGGAGTTGATGGTTTCCCGCTTTTCAGGCTGACCGGGGACTTTTTCAGTGTAGTCGATGTCAGCGCTGAAGATCTTGTGTTTGCAGTGTTCGCTCCAGGTCTGGGCGATGACCTCCAGTTCCACGTCGGTGGGACGGCGGTTTTCGGAGCGGAAGTAGTTCTGGATGGATTTCATTTCATCCAGAGAGAGAGCCAAAGTTCCTTTGCGGCTGATCTCTTCCAGTTCGGCATCGCTGACTTCCAGATCATACTCGTTGACTTTGATTTCGGAGCCGCCGTTGACCAGAGGCAGGTTCAAAGGCACATTTTCAGTATCTTTCCCGGTCAGGACGACCACAGTCTGGATCAGTTCGTTGGCAAGGAGCTTTTTGCCGATGAGTTCAGCTTTTTCCCTGTCGATATCGCCGTAAAGCAGATACTCCGTGGAGCTGAAGAAATATTCATCAGCGTTGACTTTGCGTCCGAGAACGTCGGAAGATGCCGCCGCCAGAGTGCGTCCCACGTTATCGGTGACGCCGGGACGGAATCCAACGGCAATGAGAGCACTGCATTGGGGCAGTGCGGCAAAGTTGTCAGATTTGCGGTCATTGACCCGGAAACAATGCAGCACGGGATTACTGATCCTTCCGGCAATGGCAAATGCTTCATCGCAGCTTATGACGGGGGAGGAAATGGTGTAGACATCCCGGGTAAGCAGATTTTCCAGCTTGACGCCGAATTGTTCGGCGATGGCACTGCGGACGCCGGCGGCGCGGGAGTCCCGCATGGTCGGCAACGTGGTGATTTCGATCCGATAGTTCATATTTTGATTTCCACTGTTTTGGGGCAGTGCCGTACTGCGGCTCTGGTAGATCCCAAGATAAAAAGAATAAGATTTTTTGTAACGTTCAGCGTGTGAGGTACTGGCGCTTTTTTCGGCGTAAGAGCGGTAGCGCACCAGATGGGGGGCAGCGTGGCTGAGAAGAGAAGAGAATCTGCCGACGACGGTAGGAAGCACCGGATCATCGGCGGTGTCATCTTCCATGGACTCTTTAGAGTCTTTCCGGCTGCGGCTGCCTTTCCAGGCTTCAAGGACCTGAAGCAGACGGATCAGTTTCCGGATATGCTCAAGCATATTCCGTTCCCGGTCGATGGTGTCGGGACTGCTCAGAAGAGAAAGAAGGTCAACAGAGTCTCTTTCAGCACTCCAGAGGAGCTTGAGCAGTTCTGTGACCTGTGAAAATACACAGGGACCTGCGGCGATTTGAGTCACAGCATCATAGGCTGCATCCCGTCTCCCCATGAGGGGAGCGAGATTCAGCCTGAGCAACGCACCGGAACCACGGCGGATCCCGGTGCGGTTGGGTGATGTTGACGTCTGACTCAAAAAGAACCTTCTTCAGTTGATCTGTGAAAGGTGATCACGCAAGATAGGAGAAGCGGAACGCCTTGGAAGCGTTGACCGTTTCGCGAATCTTTTCGACCAGCATGTCGGGTACTTCAACATTGGTGGTGATGACGCTCAGAGACTTGCCGGAACGGGTGTCCTGAGGAGCACGGATATCCATGATGTTGATGTTCTTTTCGCCGAGGATCCCTGCGATGGCGCCGATGACGCCGGGTTCGTCGGTGTACTCAACGAAAAGGTGGTGACCGACGGGATCCAGATAGAGACCGTCGAAGTCGTTGAGACGGGAGATCATGAGCTTGTTCTCAATGATGGTGCCGCGGCATCCGCCCTTGTAGATGGGGGAGTCACCGGCGAAGATATCAATGCTCATGGAAGCACCGTAATTCTTTTTGTTGTCCACATCGCGGTTGACCAGTTCGACTCCTGCCTCAGCAAGATACTGTTCGGCATCGCGGGGGGAACGGTCAATGGCGGAACTGCCGCTGATGGCGGCGGCAATGGGGGGAGTCATCCAGTTGGCGAACTGGCCCAGAGTGCCGTAGAAACTGGTTTCGACACGGCTGGGGTTCTTGTCGGTGCCGAGATAGGCACGGGTCAGAGAGGCAAGAACGTAAGCGAGGTGCTGATATTTGGCATCCAGCCCGTCGGGGAGAGATTTGTTGACCACGGCGGTGGTGACACCCTTTTCAAAGTAGTCAACGATCTGCTCGGCAGATTTGCGGGCAGCGTTGAAGTTGGCTTCAAAGGTGTTGGCGCCCAGGTGGGGCATCATGAGGTCAGCCACGTCGGCAATGCTTTTCTCACCGGCTTCATCTTTGGGATAGACGTCGTTGAGGTAGCTGATCTTCTGAGTAGCTTTGACTGCACGGAGGTCCCCTTCGTTGATGACACCGGCACGGGCGCAGTTGACCAGAGTGGCACCGGGCTTCATGGATTCAAAGAGACGGCGGTTGATCATGCCACGGGTCTCATCGTTTTCGGGAATGTGCAGAGAGACGAAGTCGGATTCAGCAAAAATGCGCTCAACGGAGCAGAGCTCCACGCCCAGCTTTTCAGCGAGGGCAGGGGAGATCATGGGATCGAAACCCAGAACTTTGACTTCAAATCCGGAAAGACGTTTCACCAGCAGCTGACCGATGTGTCCCAGTCCGAGGATACCCACGGTTTTGCCGGTAAGCTCGTGACCCATGAGTTTGCTCTTTTCCCAAAGTCCGGCACGGGTGGACTTGTCAGCGGCGACAACGTGACGGGCAGAAGCCAGCATGAGAGCGATCACTTCTTCAGCAACAGCGTTGGAGTTGGCTCCGGGGGTGTTCATCACGTCGATGTTCTTTTTGCGGGCATACTTGATGTCGATGGTGTTGAAACCGGCTCCGGCACGGACGATGAGTTTCAGTTCAGGAAGCAGGTCGATCAGTTCGGGAGTGATTTTTTCACTGCGGACGATGACCACTTCGGCATCGGGATTAGCCTTGAAAAGGTCGGCAATGGGAGTAGCCGCATCAAGGACAACGTTGTAGTTCCGTTCGATCAGCCAGTCGGCGGCGAACTTGTCAAGTTTAGTCGGGATCAAAACCTTGCGCATGGTAAATTACCTCCATTTAAAAACGCTTTCACATAATATACAGCCAAATCCCTTTTTTTGCAAATCACTTTGCCAATTTTCTCAAGGTCTTCCGTAAGCTGAAGGAGGGACTTCAAAGGAGAGGGCGGTTGCAAAAACGGCTTTGCCGGACTATATTAAACCATGAGTGATGTATCTTTACATGACAGAATAAAGGAGCTGCCAATGCACTATCTCACATCGGACCGGAAATTATTGATTTGCCGGCAGGGAATGAAAATTTCAACACTGATGCCCTTTGCACCGGGAGTGAATGTCTTCAATATCATGATGGAAGGCAACAACTGTTCGTGGTTCCTTCCTGCTGACCAGCCCTTTGAAATGGGGGAAAAGGGAAAAGTTTTCCATCAGGGATGGGATGATTACGCCCCCTGGATGAGTGGTGCTTACGGTACTGTGGGCGCCAATCACGGTTCACCTTATACTTTCCGCATTACCATGCTGCGCCACTGGTATACTGCAGAAGATCTGGGGAAGGTGCTTTTTGATGAAAAAGGGAACGCCTTTGTTATCGTCGCTCTGGAAGATGCTTCTTCCTTTCTCGTTCACGGCAGACCCGTTCCCGGCGCTGAGCCTCTTTTCCCTCAGGAGATCGCAGGAGCTCTTTATGACGGCGATAAAAAAATCGAAGCCGACACCATCAAAAAGATCCAGATGTGTAAGACTCCCTTTTCTCAGCTTTCACCCCAGAACCGTTACAACTCTCTGGCGCTTTTCGCAGACGGCACCGAACTGGAAGAGGGAAAAGTCACTCTTTGCAGCAGTGCAAAACTCCTCTGGGATTACGATCTGATCCTTACGGATACTCAAGTGGCGTACATGCTCGATCACCCCGGAGAAGAGGTAACTCCAGTCGACCGGCGGCTTGATCCTTCGATCAATCACAAAGTTGAAGTGACCTTTCTGCCTGATTGCGCCTGGCATTACAAAGCTGATGTGACGATCAAAAGAGATCTTCCCGGTCACTGGCATTGGGGATTGCTGCAGCATTACGGGACTGTCGGTTTTGAGAAACATGAAAAAATGATCCCGAAATTGAAGCCCATCCTTCTGGAAAACGGCGAAAGGGCGGATCTTGACTCCCCTTATGAGGTCACTTACCCCACCACGCTCCGCCACCGCTGTACGGGGGAGGATTGCCTTGAGCCCAATGATCCCCCAAACAGTTACATCGACTTTTTCGGCAGCAGGGAAAAAAGAGAACTGGCTGTGGTGCTTGATTACTCCCTGACCTGCGGCATCACCCGGAAAGGTTCAGGAGAGCGGGGGGATCACAACTGCACTCTGCCCTTTACCACCAAGATCTACCCCTATGCCGCAGAGTTCCCACAGGGAATGTGCAAGGGGGAGAACTTTGTTCTTCACGCTTGCCGTCAATATTTTTCCCCTTCCTGCAGTCAGGCGACCGCCTGTTACGGACGTATGGAATCAGACGGCTATTTTCTCTACGCTCAATACCACGAAGCCGTATCAGAAAAGCTCCGACTTCCTCAGGCGCTTGCGGGTAAAACATTTGAGGTGGTGGAGTCCAAAGGAGGGATCTCCCTGAGTTGCGGAGATGACGGGATCATATCTGTAACAGCTCCGGGAAGAAGCTCTTTCGTGCTGCGTTTCAGGAATGTCAGCTGATTTCGGAGAGGTCGGCGGCGGTGTAGTTGAGACCGAAAACCTCTGTGATGAGCTTTAACATCTCTTCTTTGGTGTGAAGAGTGTGGAGCTCTTCTTTTTGGCACTCCCGGGTCAGCAGTCCCCAGACAGGGGAGTCCGGAGTGGGGGAAACGATCATCTGCTGCTGTTTGGCTGTGATCTTGTGGAGAAAGAGCCTGTTCCGGAATATGGAGTCCGGCTGCTGTATGCAGTAGGCGTGGACATAGACAAAGTCCTGAGGGAAATGGGGATCTTCTGTGAAAGAAAAGTAGGGGAGAAATCCTTCAGGCGTTTCCGCCTGGACCACATTCCCCAGCTGAGGATCTTTCACAATACGGTAGGAACGGAAATTTTTCTGCTGGATAATGTCGTGCTTGAAAACAAGAGGTGTTACAGGGCAGAGACTCCCGATACCCGCATCGGCGAGGAATGTTTCATCCCCCAGAACCACCTTCAAAATACGGTGCCGCCGCATGGGAACGGCTTCAGCTGAACCAAAGTGCCAGCGGCCGAAAAAGTCGGTCACATCGTATCCCAGATAACGGAGCAGTTTGCTGAAAAGTCCGTTGAGTTCAAAGCAGTAGCCCCCTTTTTTCTGAATGATGAGCCGCTCAAAAAGAGCCGCTGTTTCAAGAGAGGTCACAACGCCGTTGCGGAAAAAGGAAAGATTGGTGTAGGGGATCTTTTCCAAATGAGCTTCCTGGAGACGGAAGAGATTTTCTTTACAGACAGCCCGGGCATCGGTACATCCCAGAACTTCGAGGTAAAGTTTTGCCATGGAATCGGTCAGCATAATATCATCCTTTTGTAGAATGGGGCACAAAGACCTTTCGCAGCAGTGCTTTGCATTTGCCGCAGTTGGTACAGTTGACGGCGCAGTCGGCGGGGAGCTCTTCAAAGCTGGTGAAAAGGGCGTTTTCGATGTATCCCTCTGCGGCAAAGAGAGAAGAAAAATTGGGCTCCATCAGCGCTGCCAGATCCCCTTCGTAACTCCGGTTGGCGTAGGCGGCGATGACACGCCGGGGATGGTCGTGCTGCCGGGTGGCGATCTTGACAAAATCCACCAGATCATCGTAGTAGTGGAGATCTTCAGGTCTGATCCAGCTGCTTTTGAGAAAGTTTGAAATGTTCTCTTTGTTCCGGTAGTGTTTCATACAGAAAGTTGTCATGGCATCGGGCAGGTTCCTGAGCTTGTAAAGCTCCTTCTGATGGGCGACCAGATTATCGTGGAATGTCTGCGCCGGACAGTTCCGCAGACAGCCGCTGTTGGCGAGGATACCCATTTTTTTGCCGTGTTCATCACACCATTTGCGGAACATTTTTACTGTTTCAAGGTTGCGCTGCAGATCCCTTCTGATGTAGAAACTGTCGAAAAGATCCCCCAGAAACTCCAGAGCAAGGGTACTGTCAAGTCTCATATTCACCGAGGCGCGTCTTTCGATTTGGGGGAACTCCTTTTTCAGCACCTCTGCCAGAAATATGGAGGCTGTGGTAACGGTTTCGGGCAGCAGATCCCGGGACTCCAGATAAGCGAGGATGCCGCAGTACTCACCAGCCAGATGTTCAGAAATGGCATCGGCTCCGTAACAGTTGGCGTTGAAAAGAAGATCCAGCTTGAAACCCTGTGAACGCAGTACGCCCAATTCGTATTCCAGACGCTCCTGATGCTCCCAGTCGGTGAGAGGGATCCCCGGACGCCCCGAAGGGGTCATGCCCCAGGAAAAATAGATCTCTCCCACACTCTCTTTGTAATCGGAAACGATCTCTGAAAAGAGCTCCCCGCTTTCCGGGAACTGATAACCTGCTGCCAGTAAAGTTTTCATCCTCTGCCCTTCCAAGTCTGTTGTGAACGCTTCAATATATCACAGCTGAAAGATATTGCAATGGCAGAGTAAGAAAAACTTTCATTTTTTTCAATGTTTTGCCTTGTAAAATCTTCTGAAACAGACTATATTAAGGTGTATTGTAAAAAATAATTCATCAATGATGAAAGATAAAGAAGCATGCCGGGAAATGAATTGGTACAATCCCTGGTCAGGGCGCTGGATATATTGGAGTGCGTTTCACGCTCTTCCAACGGTCTCCGGCTTTCGGATGTGGGGGAGGAACTGGGACTCAACACCACCACCGCCTACAATCTGATGCGGACCCTTGCCGAAAGAGGTTATCTGCAGAAGGATTCCCTCAGCCGCTACCGTCTGGGGAGCGCTGTGACCGATCTTGTCCTTCAGGAGCGCTCACATCTGCTTATGCAGAGCGCCGGAGTTCAGCTGCTCAAAATGAGCAGTGCTTTGCCGGAGTGCGTGGCAAGTGTTACACAGCTTTGCGACAACCATTTGCGCACCGTTCTGCGCGTTTCCCCCGAAAGACGCAATGTGCTGCAGTATCCTATGAGTATGACCCTTCCTGTGTATTCCTCCTGCACCGGGCTTGCTTTTCTTATGCAGAGCGTCTACGCTCCCGGACTTTTCGGCTGCTGGCCCTTTGAGGAGTATGGCAGCAACTTCTGGCGGAACAGGGAAAATCTGGACTCTTTTCTTCAGACTTCCCGCAAACAGGGGTATGTCTCCATGGAACTTTGCGGCACCTCCGACGTGGGCATTGCTGTGCCGCTGACGGAAAATTACGTCCTGAATATCAGATGTGTCCGGGGCGATTGGAAACAGGCGATGCGGCTGCTTCAGGCTGCCGTTGAAGAAATAAGAGGTAAGTTGGAAAGCCATTCAAAAAATGGCAAAGACACCATGAGGTAATTTCAAAAGTCATTCAAAAAATGGCAAAGATGCCATTCGCAAAGAGCTGTAAAGGGTAGTTTGAGGGTGCTACCTGTAAGGTAACAGCCGAAAACGCTCCCTTTATCAGATCGAAGCGAGGGCGCTTTGACAATTTTGAGGAGTTTTGAAATTG
>JAFTIE010000205.1 GCA_017457065.1 Lentisphaeria bacterium | reverse complement strand
TCTATCGCGGTCTGCTCATGTTCGCTCCCGTCGGCAACGGCGGTGAGTGCGTCAAGATCGCTCCTCCTCTGACCATCAAGGAAGATATGCTCCGCGAATCCATCGCCGTGCTTGAAGAAGCCTGCGACGCCGTTTTCGCCAAGTAATTTTCATTGCTTCCCCCCCCCGGAATGAAAGTTCCGGGGATTTTTTTTGAGAGCGTTCAGTGAAAAAAGGTCAAAAAAAATACCGCAGCACTCCTTCCGGCGCTCTGCTGCGGTATCTGTTATGTTAGAAGTTATTTGACCTCTGTGATCGAAACGTGGTCGATCCAGGCTTCTCCTTTGCCCCAGAACCAGATGTAGATCCAGGGCTTTTCAGGAAGTTTTGCGGGAGTTGTGAACTCCACTGCCACACGGTGCCATGGACGGGTCCCCGAAACGGGGGAAAAGGGACGCATCCCATTGTTTGCCCAGCCCACCCGGGGCGAGAGACCGTCAGTGAGACCGACAGTAATACCTCTTGTTTTGACAAAGAAGGAAAAGAGATATTTTTTCTGCGGTTGAAGTCCCCGGGCGATCTGCATGACTCCGATCTTGCCGCCGGTGCTTTTCATGTGAAGGCTTCTGCCGCCGGTAATAAAAACACGCTCATCCAGTACCACAGGTTGATTTTCAGGGCTCTTTTTCTGTGAGCGCCAGATGTGCCAGGGACCGAGAAGGAAATTGCGTTTGATGGTATTTTCTGTGAAATCGCCATCCTGAACGATACTTTGCACTTCCTTTGTCAGCTTCAGAGTTCCGAAACGTTCCACCTGATGAAAAGCTCTTCCGGGAGTGGGACTCCAATGATAGAAATTTTCCTTGAACTCTCTTCCTTCTCTCATGCCGTCGAGTACACGATTGCGGGCAAAGTTCACAGGGAATCCCTTCCTGTTGTAATTGCCGAGAATTTTTTTAGGGATGGTGAAGACAAGGCTCCAGGTGTTCTTCCCCTTTTCAGCTCTTGCCTGAGCGCCCTTGACTGTGCCCAGCTTTTTCACCTGGTCAATGGCAAAAAGACGCTTCGTTCCTTCAATATGTCCTTTGCTGTTGGCGATGAAGTGGAGATAATTTTTCCGGTCGCCCGTAGGGTTGAGGAAAAGTTCGACCACTGAATCACGGAAAAGATCCCAACTGCCCCCGGGAGTATGATCAGCTTTGATTTTGGAAAGGTAAGGCTCTTCACACTCATAACGGAAGATAAAGGCATCCTTATTTTCCGTAACTGTCACAGTGGTGTCAACTTCGTTGTGATCGATGTGATAGGGGCGCAGGAAAATCTTTTTATTGAGCTGACAGCTCCAGTCCTGAATGGAATCCTGATTGCGGCGGAAGAGCTGTTGAGCTTCCAGCAGGGGTCCTACAAGCTTTTCTCCCATAAAACGGCAGCGGGCAGCAGCATCTTTGTCTTTGCCGCATTTTTTTGCTGCAAGATCAATGAGCTTTTTCAGCTCAGCAAGTTTTTGGGGGGAATAGATCTGATTCCACAATTCAAGATCCACAGGAATTCTGGTCAGGGGACCGATGGGGGTAAACATGGTGTCGCCCACCACTTTGTCGCACCAGAGCCGTTCCAGTTCATCGTAGACCTTCTGCATCTCCCGGGAGCCTTTGCCGAACATGCGGTCAAAGTGGTCCTTGAGCACAGCTTTTACGTCAATTGAGTTATCCCACGCCACCCGCAGAAAAATGTAGCAGTTGAGATACGCAAAGATCCACTGATCGGATTCACACTCCAAAAGAGCACCGTTGATCCGGTCGGAGCGTTCCTTGTACCAGTTGCCGATACGGTTGTGCGCCATGGCAGGGATCCCGGGGATCGCTTTGCGCATGTGTTTGCCGGGATAGGTCCAGACAAAGAGTTTGCTTTTGAGCTTTTTGCTCCAGGCATTGAGCAGTGCATCGCCTTTTTTCATGGCGACAGGATTGGCAGTCCCCCCTGTTACAGCCAGCTGGACGATCATATTGTCAGGGAGCTCAATGTCAGGAACCGCGTTGTAGGGATTGTAAGCCATCATAGCAACGCCGCCATTGTATTCTTTGGCGACCTTTGCCACATCGGCGGCGTATGACCAGATCTTATTGCCAATGGCACGGAGAGCTTTGGGATCGTTTCTGTACTGCCGTTCTCCGGGAGCGATTTTGGCACACTCCTTACAGCAGCACCAGTAGATGTAATCATTGGGCATGACGCCGAAGATCTTGCCGGAACGGAAATTTCCGGCTAAGGTCCAATGCCAGCCGTGTTTGCCCCCATTGATCCGGATGTCCCGGGTTTTGGGGTGTTTACCTTCAAAGAAAACACGGGCATCTTTTTTGATCTCTTCCCCGAATTTGCTTGAGTAGCAGAACTGTTCCGTACACACCAATTCCGGGGTGTTGTAACGTTTCCCGGAAGGCATCAAAGCAAAATATTCAGGATTGCTTTTGCCGAAGCGGCGGGTCATATCCAGCTGAGCCACAGAGTGGATCAG
The DNA here is from genome assembly GCA_017457065.1 of Lentisphaeria bacterium. Classification (GTDB taxonomy): domain Bacteria; phylum Verrucomicrobiota; class Lentisphaeria; order Victivallales; family Victivallaceae; genus UBA1784. Next base: position 12,029 of record JAFTIE010000205.1, on the reverse strand, counting down.
AGGATAAAGGACCCGCCCATCCCGCCAGCGGCGGTTTTGAAGTGCAACGGGGGAGATGTTACCGCCCCCGTCGTAGGATTTGATATTTTCAAACCATTTCCCTTTTCCCAGCACCAGATGACGGTAAATATAATCCGGGCGATCCACAATGCGGATCTTTTCAGGCAGGAAAAGTCCCGTCCCTTTGGGAATCAGCGTACCATATTTGCCGGGAAAATAATAACGGACACTCCCGAAGCGTTCCAGAAATTCGTATGTTCCGAAAAGTGTTCCGCACTCTGAAGTTTGTTCAGCGCCTGCAATGTAGAGGCAGTTGCCCTTCCGGAGCATGACAAACCCCTCTTGAGGGATCATATCATCGGAAATACCGGCTGCCTTGGCAAGTTTACCGTTGCCGAGGATGATATTAAAAAGAGTTTTTGCCGGTACAGAGCTCTCTTTTACCTCAAATCCGCAGATCTCTTTCAGGGCATAGCGCAGTTCTCTTGATGCCAGGGAAATGGAGTTATTGGTCACATCACGCACGATGCAGATGCCTGTGACTTTCTCCTTTTTCCCTGAAACAGCAATACTTCTGGGGTGCTGCTTGAAGTCGTAACTCCACGCCGCAACAGACAATATCAGAGCGGCGATCAATAACAGTTTTTTCATAGTTGTGTCTTTTTGAAATTACCTCTTTTTACATGGGAAAAACTCAGAACTTGACCAGAGATTCCACCTTTACCGGCAATCCGGTACGCATGGATTCATTGCCTGCAATACCGATCAGAATGGACTTTGCTCCGTCAATGTTATTGGCGGCATGACCCAGAGGATCATCCTTGACGCCCCGGAAAAGGTGCTGCAGGATCAATTCATCACCGCCGCCGTGGTCGGCATCAGCTTCGACCTCAGGATAATCTATGATCCAGGGCTGTCCCCAGTGGGGCTGGAAAAGAATTTCCGGAGCCAGATCCCCTCTGGAGGAATCCAGCAGTCTGGCGCCGGGATAGTCGCAGGGGGCGTACTCCTGAGTGGTCCTGTTTTTGTAGCTTGAAACCTCAACAGCATTGACTTCAAGGCGTCCTTTAGTTCCGTTGAAAGTGACCCGGTAGCCCTCCCAGGGGGCATGGGCGTTGAGTGAATAGGTCAGGATCGCTTTGTTTTTGTAGCGGACCATGACCCCCATGTTATCTTCAATGCTTATTCCGTCGCTGAAAACATTCAGGTCACGGAAATAGTCGTCTTCCTCTTCCGAACCGAAATAGATGTTGTCAAAAACATCCTTCCAGTGAGGATCCTGAGGACCGTAGTAGCGGAATGGATCCTCAGCTGCGGCAGGCACATTCCGGGTACGGAAATAGCGGTAGTCGATACCTCTTGACTCAGCATTGGCGCGGCCGTAGAAACGCAGTGCTCCCATGGCGAAGACGCTTTCGGGTTCAGAATCCATCCACCAGTTGACCAGATCGAAGTGGTGGGTGGATTTATGGACCAGCAAGCCGCCGCTGTTGGTTTTGTCCCGGTGCCAGCGGCGGAAATAATCGGCTCCGTGGCAGGTGCTCAGCGCCCATTCAAAGTGCACACTGGTAATGGTTCCCACAACGCCGCTGCGGATGATCTCTTTGACTTTGGTGTTCCGGGGAGCATAGCGGTAGTTGAATGCTACTGTGACTTTGCGCCCGGTGCGCTTCTGGGTGTCAATGATCTCCTGACACTTTTCGGCATCAACGGTCATGGGTTTTTCGGTGATGACATCGCATCCCAGTTCCATGGCGCGGCAGATATATTTGTGATGGGTACGGTCAACAGAGGTCACGATGACTTTGTCGGGCTTCTGCTCTGCGATCATGCGGTCAAAGTCGCCAGCCTTATAGGTGGGGACGGGAGCATGATTGAATTTTTCACCTATGTATCTGTTCCAGTAATCCATCCGGTGCTGGTTGGTATCGCACAGAGCGCAAAGAACACCTGCATCAGCATGTTTGCCGACGAGAGCGGTAATGTACATCCAGGAACGCTGTCCTGTTCCGACATGAACGTAACGGGGGAGTTTTTCAGCCATTTTTCTTATTCCTTATATTAAAAGTCAGGTCGTATTCAGTTGTTTATTTTCCTGCGAGGAATCCCTTGACGGCGGCAGCCTGTTCGGGCCACTTCATGATCTCACGGTCGCCAAGGATCACCAGTCCGTTGATCTTTCCCTCAGCCAGAAAGGCTCTGGCGTGGGAAAGCTGATGGAGCAGAAGCTCCGGGAGAGCTCCGGCATCGGCGGTTCCGTAATCATGGAGAAAGAGTCCCATAAGGATCTTTTTCCCGGGGAAATTTTTGCGGCATAAATCGACATAGCGTTCAATTTCCAGCAGTTCCTCCTGATACCAGAACCAGAGGTTCACGCCATCCAGCAGGGGGTGGATCTGAGAAAAGTTTTTTTTGCCCAGTTCGTGACAATAGACCACTCCGTAAAGCTCCAGAGCCGGATTGTGCATCTTGAGATGTTTGTTGACCGAAGCGACCTGTTCCACCTTTTCTGGAGTCACATCATCGAGCTGTGCGGTCATATCATCCATCATACCGCCTTTGATATTGGGATCTTTGAGAGAAAGGCGGCTGAGCTTTTCGGCGCACTCCGCATTGGTTTCAGGCTGCTGCCCGGGGGCACGGCAGGTGGTTGTGACCATGGCGAGGAGTTTTTTCATTCCGGCATGGCGGGCGATCATCTCTTCATTGGTGGCGCCGTAAACGTAGACACCGTTTTCGGCGTTGAAGGTGGGGGCTGTGCGCATCAATGTGTCGGGAAGCATGGAGCCTCCCCATTCCGGTGTGGGACCGCCCCAGAGCCAGAGATTTTCTGCGCCGATGGCACTGCCGTGGGCAGGTTGCGGCAAAGCGGCAAGCTCTTTGCGGACGGCATCGGCAAACTCTTTGTATTCCGGGGCTATCTGGAGAATATACTCTTCTGACAGAGCTTTTCTTGTGGTATCCTCCATAAGAGAGCGCATCCGGTACCCCGGAGCGGCAGTTTCACCCAACCCCACACGCATGACTTTGTGGAGCTCCTCATTGCGCTGAAAAAGTTTTTCCCGCACTTTTTTCAATTCTTGCATTTTTCCCTCCTGCATCAGGATTGATTTTTTGATTGATATGTGTTATATTATACCATCTTTTTTCCGGATTTACAATGTCAAAAGGTAAGTTTTTTATGTCAAATCGTCACTTTTTGAGAAATTTTACTCTGCCTGAAATCACTCTTCCTCAGATACAAATAAGCAACTGTACTTTTACGAAGATCAGGTATTGGGACTATCCGGATTCCCGTTTTCGCCATTGGTGTTTTTACTGGAATGCCACGCCGGGAGCATGGATCATTTCTCAGGGAAAAGAGGTGGCGCTTCTCCCTGAAACGGCTGTATTGATCCCGCCTTTTACCTCTTTTTCTTCCCGGATGGAACAGGAATTTGAACACTTTTATATCCACTTCACAGCTCCCGGGCTTCTTGAAAACACACGGAGAGAGCTCATATTCCTTGACGGATCTTTTGCTGCCGCTCAAGTTCCCGTTCTGCTCAGAAAAAATGGAACTCCTCAGATCCTTGCTTTACAATCCCTTTTAAGCGATGCTCTGAAACAGATCCCGGATGAGCTTTTCCTTGATGACGGGAGAGAAGGCATGGACCAGCGCATCCGCAAAGCAGTGGATCTCATGTACCGGCACATAGGAATTCCTGTTGCCAACTTTGAACTTTGCAAACTTGTGGATATGGGGAAGAATGAATTTTATAAACTTTTCAAGCAGGAAATGCATCTTTCACCCCGGCAGTATCTGCTGATGCTCCGCATGTCCCATGCTTCTTCGCTTTTGCGTCACATAGCTTTGCCGATTGACGACATCGCAAAGCAGTGCGGTTTTGCCGACCGGTACCATTTTTCCAAAGCATTCAGAAAAAACTTCGGTATCCCTCCGGCTGAGTACCGGAAAAAACATGAATGACGGAGACAAAATTAAAAAATTTCTAAATCTGTCTCCTTTGTCTTTCTGATTTGCTGAAATGTTTTTATCATCAATATGTTGCAGTTGAACTTGGAAAGAGCGTCGTGGAGCGGCAGCAGCGATATTTCAGCTTTTTTGCGCTCTTTCTTGCCAATAAAAATCGTTTTCAGCTTGAAATTATGGGGTAAGGATGGTATATTATCGAAATGCTTAATAACTAATTCAAAGAGGTGTATCATGATACAGAGGAGTGTTTCCCTGAAAAATGTTGTCGATGAGAGTGCCGTCAAGCTGGAAAATTGCTACCGTGAGCTGCGTGCAGTCATGCCCGAATACTTTTTCAAAACCTATACTGAAAATGAGATTTGTGCTATGCTGCCCTTTCTTACTCTGCTCAAACCCAATGGAGCTCCGCTCCAGACAGAGATCGGGCGTAAGACCTTCCGTTTCTATCTGAGAGATGAAAGCTGCGGCGTACTGCACTCCTCTGACGGCGGCGAAATCGCTTTTCTGCCCTTTACCGGCGCTGGGATCCATGAATCATGCAAGCCTTTCACCCCGGTCGGAGCCGATCAGTTTCTGGTGGTTGAAGGATTCACCGTGACCCAGCTCCCCAAGGAAGCGCCCTGCTTCACTCTTGAGGAACTGAAAAATTACTTTGTGGATCAGGAAGATTTCATTCCTTGCGGACTTGATGAACTCTACGAGCGTCTGAACTGGGAACATCTTTCAGACTTGACCGTTGACCGATTGGCTGAGCGTATTGAAATGACCCTTGAGGTCCAGGGTGAATCCCGTGCGGCAGTCAAGATCATCTCTCTGGGAGACAATACCTTCAAGATGCTTGTTGCGGCTCCCAACGCTTTTGCCGGAAGCCGTTACTTCGGACAGATCGTTGAAGCTATGCAGCTGAACAATCTCCATGTGGAACGCGCCTACTGGCGTGAATTCTCACGCTCTGCCGGTTCTGAAGATCTTGAACGCTGTGCCGTTGATTTCGGCAGCTTCTACTTTGACGGCGATGCTGACAAGATCCCCGAATTCGAGCGTGCCGTGAAAGCCCTTTACTGGAGCGACAGCAACGATCTCTTCCACCGTGAATTTGCTGTCAAGCGCCGCTGGAACCTTGCTGATATCAACTTCTTCCGTGCCTGTGCTGAATTTGCCCACAGCCAGTTCTCTTTTGTGGACCGCAGTGCATACAGCTACGCCGATATCGAGAGGCTTATTGTTCTGAATTCTGAACTTGCCGCCTCTCTCTTTGATCTTTTCCGCAGCCGCTTTGATCCGGCGTGGAACGGTTCTCTTGTTGATGAGGAAGCTCTGCAGAAAAGGATCGCCGATATCAACTCCGGTATGGCTGAACGCGACGTTTTGAGCCGCAACATCTTCCAGGCGATACTCAACTTTATCGACTGTGTTGAAAAGTGCAACTTTTTCGTGGTGGATAAGGGGGCTCTTGCGTTCCGTCTGAAACCTGAGTTTATGGATTTTTACGAGTCACTGACTCCTGAATACCGTAAATCTTTCCCTGCTGATTCTCCTTACGGCGTCTTCTTCTTCTATCGCCGTCATGCTGCCGGGTTCCAGGTGCGTTTCTCAGAGATCGCCCGTGGCGGCTGGCGTACTGTTATTCCCCGCATCGTTTCCAATGAACTTGAGCGCAACGACTACTTTGAAGCGGCACGGGATGAGTTTTTCCGTGAGGTTTTTGTTCTTGCTCATACGCAGCACAGTAAAAACAAGGACATCTTTGAGGGCGGTTCCAAGATGATCACCCTTCTCAAGACCGAAAGAAAAGATGACTGGCGCATTGAGTTGTGGGAGGCTCAGAAAGCTTTGTTTGCCGCCTTCCTTTCCCTTATCAACTACAATGAGGATGGTTCACTGCGGGAAAAGAATATTATTGACCGGCTGGGGACCCGCGAGATCGTGGAGATCGGTCCTGATGAAAACATGTTCGATACCATGATCGGGTACATGGGGGATTATGGAGCCCGTGCCGGTTATACTCTGGGCAGCGGAATCATTTCCGGAAAGCCTGAGTGCGGTATCAACCATAAGGAGTATGGTGTTACCAGTTTCGGTGTTCACCAGTATTTCCTGCGTACCATGGAAGAGCTGGGGATCGATCCCTTCAAGGATGACTTTTCCGTCAAGATCTCCGGCGGACCTTTCGGAGATGTGGCAGGTAATATGATGAAACTCCTGCTCCGCAAGGAAAATGGTGCGTACTGTTATCCCGCCATGCGGATCGTTGCCATCACTGACGGTCCCGCAGCTCTCTATGATCCCGCCGGTATCGATCGTGACGAACTCAGCAAACTGGTGCTCAGTGCCAATCTGGATAAATTCGACTACAAGCAGCTCAAGGGCGAGGGAGGCTTCATTGTCTTTTCCACTCCCCAGAGAGAGGAAGATGGTGAATACTACCGTCAGGTGATCCTGCAGGATGGAAAACTCATTGAAAAGCATCTTACCCGTGATGAGTTCATGGGGATCTTCCAGAGTAATCTCTACCGTTATGCTGACATCTTTGTTCCCTGCGGCGGACGGCCTTCTACAGTCAATATCGACAACTGGCGCTCCTTCGCCAACGGTGACGGAACCGGCTGTCGTGCCATTGTGGAGGGTGCCAACTCCTTCCTGACTCCTGCGGCGCGTATCGAATTGCAGAAGTCCGGGATATTGGATGTGAAGGATGCTTCTGCCAATAAGTGCGGTGTGATCACCTCTTCATACGAGATCCTTTCCGGGCTGATGCTCGATGAGGATGAGTTTCGCCGCGAAAAGGAGACTCTGGTGCCTCAAGTCATGGAGATCCTGGCTTTTAATGCAAAACGTGAGGCTGAATGGCTCTTTGCTACACGCCGTGCCATGGGTGAATTTCTTACGGATTTGACAGACCGTCTTTCCAGAAGTATCAATACAAAAAATGAGGAAGTAGCTGAATATCTCGACTCTCATCCCGAAATCATCACCGATGAGCTGCTTCTGGATCATCTGCCCAGGATGTTCCGCGAATCCTATCGCGATCGCCTGAAACGGCTCCCGGCGGAGTATCGTAAGGCTATCGCTTCTGTGGAACTTGCCGGACGTATTATTTACAATGAAGCCGGCAGTCTGAAAAACGAGATCCGCGGCGTGATCAGCTGATGATCTCGGAAGAGGTAATTTCAAAAGTCATTCAAAAAATGGCAAAGATGTCATTCGCAAAGAGCTGTAAAGGGTAGTTTGCACCTGCTATCTGCAAGGTAACAGCCGAAAACGCTCCCTTTATCAGATCGAAGAAGAGGGCGCTTTGACAATTTTGAGGAGTTTTGAAATTGCCTCGGAAGATAAAAAAGCTCTGTCTGCAATGCAGATGGAGTTTTTTTATGAAAAAAACAGATTTAGCATTAAAAAGTTATGCAATTGCACTTGCATAATCACTTTGGAAGTGATATATTATAAAAATTACGACATGTATTGATGGAGTGTGGTGTCATTTATGGTTCAAATCCTCGGAACCTAAGAGTGGCAATGTGCTCCGGCAAAACATGGCATCCGGTATAAAAACGTGGCTGTTCCGGTTGTTTGTGTGAGCCCGGTCGTGTATTGTAAATAAAGAGATGCAGGCAATGAGCATGAACCGAAGATCAAACGCCTGTGTCGGAAAAACAAAATTTTAAGAGGTAAAAATCTATGGTCAGAATCAGAATGAAACGTACCGGTTCCCGTAATGCGGCCTGTTTCCATGTTGTGGTGATGGATCAGCGTTCCAGCCGGGACGGACGTGCAATTGAAGAACTTGGGTACTATGATCCCATCCGCAAGGAAGAGAAGATCAACGTTGAGCGCGCTGAATACTGGATCGGTGTCGGTGCTCAGGTTTCCGAAACAGTTGCCGATATCATTGACCGCGCCCGTACCGGAAAGGTTCTTGCCGAGCGCGTCCGCAAGCCTGCTATGTCCAAGAAGGCAAAAGCCAAAGCTGAAGCTGAGGCGAAAGCCAAGGCGGAAGCCGCTGCTGCTGCAGCTGCTGAAGCAGAAGCTCCTGCTGAAGAGGCTCAGGCCTAATTTAAGGTTTTTTGACTATGTTCAAGAAGTTGTTTGGATTCCTGCTGGGTGGCAGCAGACAGGCTGAGAGCCGGAAGGCTGTTATGCCTGTCAATGTTGAAGCCGGTGATTTGCAGGGGTTTGTCGAATTCGTTGTGAAATCGCTGGTCGATCATCCCGAAGAAATGGAAATCATTCCTGAACAGAATGATGACCTCTGTGCGCTGCGTATCCGCTGCCACAAGGATGACAGGGGTAAAATCATCGGCAAGCGCGGTAAGACCATTACGGCAATCCGTGCTCTGGTGAGCAGTGCCGCCGGACGCCAGCATAAGCGTGTTTCAGTTGACGTTCTTGACTGAGAATACGCGTAAGTCTGAGGATGCGGGAAGGTGAAAATCGATGTACTGACACTCTTTCCCGATATCTTCCCCGGTCCGCTGGGAAGCAGTGTGGACGGAAGAGCGTTGCGTTCAGGTGTGGTGGAATTTAATGCGGTGAATATCCGTGATTTTGCCAAAGATGAGCGCAAGACCGTTGATGAAAGACCTTACGGCGGCGGTCCCGGGATGCTGATGAATCCCGTGGTGCTGACCGAGGCTGTGGAGTCTGTCAGAACACCCCGTTCAACGGTGGTGCTGACCTCTCCCAGAGGTGAGGTCCTCTGTCATGAATTGGCAGCAGAGCTTGCAGAAGCTGAACATCTGATCATCATCGCCGGTCATTATGAAGGCGTTGATGAAAGGGTTATCGAAGAGGTGGTTGATCGTGAGATCTCCATTGGGGACTATGTTCTTTCCAATGGCAATCTTGCGGCAATGGTGATCGCAGACAGTGTGATCCGGCTCCTTCCGGGAGCGTTGGGTGATATGGCGTCTGCCGAACAGGACTCTTTCGGTGACGGCTTGCTGGAGTTTCCGCAATACACCAGACCTCCGGTATTCCGCAACAGAGCGGTGCCTGAGATCCTGATGAGCGGCGATCATGGCAGGATCGCTGAGTACAGACGGCGCATGAGCGAGCGTCTGACCAGAGAGCGGCGACCGGATTTATGGGAAAAATTTTTAATCAATGAGGGTTTGAAATGAATGTTCTGGACAAAATTCGCAAGGAACAGGTGAGAGCTGAACAGTTTGAGTTCAATGTCGGCGACACCATTCGGATTCATGTTAAGATCGTTGAAGGTACCACTGAGCGTATCCAGCAGTTCCAGGGGACTGTGATCGCCAGACGGGGCTCCGGTATTGAGGAGACCTTCACTGTCCGCCGCGTTCAGGCTGGACAGGGTGTGGAACGTGTGTTCCCCATCAACTCCCCCCGTATCGACAAGATCGAGGTCATCCGCCGCGGTCTCGTTCGTCGGGCTAAACTGTACTACCTCCGCGACAAAGTGGGTAAAGCTGCCCGTGTCAAGGAGCTGCGTACCCGCTAATACAAAAAGGGTATTTGCCAAGTGGCTCAAGTCAAGTCAAATTTGACTTATGACGATGAACTCCTCCTCAGGGAACGCAAGCTCCTTAAGGAGGGGTTTACTTTTATCGCCGGCGTTGACGAGGCGGGCAGGGGACCTCTTGCCGGTCCCGTGGTTGCTGCGGCGGTAATACTTCCGGTCGGGGGCGTGTTGCCCGGAGTTTTTGACTCCAAACAGCTCTCCGATGCACGGCGCAGAAGGTTGCGTGATGAGATCATGAAGGTCGCGGAAACTTCTGTCGGCGTAGCTGATGTTCAGGAAATCGACTCTTTGAACATTCTGCGCGCAACCCATCTGGCTATGCATCGTGCTGTTGCCGGATTAAAAAAGGTTGATTTTGTGCTGGTTGACGGATTGCCGGTTAAAGGTTTTCCGGTACCGGCTGAAAATATGGTGAAGGGGGATGCCAGAAGCGCTTCGATTGCTGCTGCAAGCATCGTCGCCAAGGTTTATCGGGATGAGTTGATGGAAGAGCTGGATGAGATTTATCCCGGTTATGGTTTTGCCGCCCATAAAGGATATGGAACAGCGGCGCATCTTAAGGCTTTGAAGGAACTGGGCGTGACTCCGGTCCATCGCAGATCCTTCGCTCCGGTGCGTGAGATCATTGCTCCGCCTCCGGTGCAATTGGAGTTGTTTCAATGATTCAAAAATGTAATTTGAGAGGAGTTGCCCGCGTTTTCACCGACGCGGGTGGTACTGAGCGCTGAGGAATTTCTTCTTTTAGAAACTCCCTTGAGGGAGTTGGAAAAAGGATGCTGATTTGTTTTTATCTGTCAAATGACAGTTTTGGTATTTAGCTGAAATCTTTGAAAGAGTATTGAATTATGGAACTTGAAACGATTCGTCACAGTGCAGCGCACCTGATGGCTGCTGCAGTTAAGAAACTTTACCCCGAAACCAAATTCGATATCGGTCCCGCAACCGATAACGGATTTTACTATGACTTTGATATGGAGCATCGTCTGACTGTTGAAGATCTGGCTCAGATCGAAAAGGCAATGAAAAAGATGCTCGGCGGCAAAGTCAAATTTGAGCGTTTTGAAACCACTCGCGAAGAAGCTCAGAAGCTTCTTGCGGATCAGCCCTTCAAGTTGGAGCGTCTTGCTGATATCCCCGAAGGTGAATCCATCAGCTTTTATCGCAGCGGTGACTTTATCGATCTCTGTCGCGGACCTCATGTGGAAAGCTCCGCTGAGATCGGTGCTGTCAAACTGCTCTCTGTTGCCGGAAGTTATTTCCGCGGGGATGAGAACAATAAAATGCTTCAGCGTATCTACGGTACCGCTTTTGCAACCGCCGAAGAGCTCAAAGAGTATCTGAACCGCATTGAAGAAGCTGCCAAACGCGACCACCGCAAACTCGGCACCGAATTGGAGCTCTTTGGATTTTCCGAACAGATCGGTCCCGGACTGGTGTTGTGGCATCCTAAAGGCGCTCTGATCCGTCATCTGGTTGAGACTGCCTGGAAGGAAGAGCATTATAAGAACGGTTATCAGCTCCTTTATACGCCTCATATCGGCCAGAGCGTTCTCTGGGAGACAAGCGGACATCTTGACTTCTACCATGACGGTATGTACTCCCCCATGCAGATCGATGAAAAGGACTACTATGCCAAACCGATGAACTGTCCTTTCCATATCGAGGTTTACCGCTCCCGTTTGCGCTCCTATCGTGAGCTCCCCCTGCGTTGGGCAGAGTTGGGGACGGTTTACCGCTATGAGAAATCCGGTTCTCTTCATGGTCTGATGCGAGTCCGGGGATTTACTCAGGACGATGCTCATATCATCTGTACGCCGGAGACCATCGAAGAGGAAATCGCAGAAGTGCTGCGTTTCAGCTTGTACATCAACCGGATGTTCGGTTTTACCGATATCAAACCCTATCTTGCCACCCGTCCTGCCAAGGCAGTGGGCGAGCCTGAACGTTGGGCAAAGGCTATCGACTCTCTCGAAAAGGCTGTTGCCAAAGCCGGTCTTGAGTGTGAAGTCGATGAAGGAGGCGGCGCTTTCTACGGTCCTAAGATCGACCTCAAGATCAAAGATGCCATCGGTCGTGAATGGCAGACGACCACCATTCAGTTTGATTTCAATCTGCCTGAGCGTTTTGATATGACCTATATCGGTGCTGATGGTCAGAAACACCGTCCTTATATGGTCCACCGTGCTCTTTTGGGATCCCTTGAGCGTTTCTTTGGTATCCTGGTTGAACATTATGCAGGTGCGTTCCCCCTGTGGCTTGCTCCTGAACAGGCAAGAATTCTGCCAGTCTCTGATAAGCTGGTCGATCAGGCTGTGGCGATCCGTGATGAGATGCGCAAAGCCGGATTCCGGGTTGAAGTCGATCCGCAGGCAGCCGGACTCGGTGCCAAGATCCGTGAAGCCCGTTCCGCCCGTTTGCCCTACATCTTTGTTTTGGGTGACAAGGAGGCCGGAGAAGGTACTCTGGCAGTCCGTTCACGCCGCGAAGGAGAGCTGGGGACCATGAAAATCTCAGAAATCATCGAAAAGATGAAATTTGAACTTGAAAATAAAGTAAATTAATGCTATA
>JAFTIE010000023.1 GCA_017457065.1 Lentisphaeria bacterium | reverse complement strand
TTGTATTACCTGAAAAAAGAGAACAAAAAAATGCCTTATTATGCTTGCGAAGCAAGCGCTTCATGCCCCAACGGGGCGCTTCATATTTTCCGCAGGAAAATGCTTCATACGGCGGAGCCGTGCTTCATTCGATCAGCGTTCTCGCTGATCGAACTATTGGTTGTTATTGCCATCAGCGCCATTCTTGATGCCATGCTGCTGCCCGCTCTGCAGCAGGCACGGGAACGGGGAAGGCAGATCGCCTGTGTCAATATGCTGGGGCAACTGGGCAAAGCGGCATTGTTTTACGCCAATGACAACAACGACTTTGTCCTCAGTCACACCATGCCTTCAAAGAGCCAGCCCGATGCCTGGGGCGCCGGGGAGTGGTACAACGCCTACGACAGGACCACCTCCGCAGGAGAGTTGAGCCGGGGGACACTTTTCCGTTATCTGGGGATCGCTGAAACGAAAAACGCCGTTATCGGCAGCATTGCTTACAACTCCTCAGGGAAACGGTTTGTCACTCCTATACTCTGCCCCTCTGTCAACAAGGCGGGGAGTTACTACGGACTCAATTTTCAAATCGGCAGTGAACACCCCCGCACCGGGTTCAAACTGGCATCTTTGAAAAAGCCCTCCAACGGCTGTTATTTCGCAGAAACTGTCGATTCAAAGCTTTCCAACTACAAAGGTTCCAATGCCATTGACTTCCGTCATTTGAACAGCTGCGGCGTTACATTTTTTGACGGAGCTGCCGTCATGGTCAAATACAGAAAAATGGCTTTCAAATACCCGGGAGAGGATGACAGCTCCCTTTACACTTCTGTGTGGCTTCCCGGAAAACCTGAAAAATGGCGGGCAGTGCCGGAATTGTGCTATGGAGGAGTCAGAAAATGAAAACCCTTTTTTTGTTCGGCGCTTTGTTTCCGGCAATCATTCTTTCTGGAGCAGAATACTTCGTCACCCCCGCCGATTCCTTGCAGAAGGCTGTTGAAAAACTTCAGCCCGGGGACATCCTGACTTTGAAAAAAGGGGTCTACCGTCAGGGGACTGTCACCATCACCGCCAAAGGAACGGCGCAAAAGCCCATCATCATCCGGGGGATCGACCGGGATTCAACCATCGTGACCGCCTGGAGATCCCTTGACAACGCCACTTGGGAACCGGTCAAAGGGGAGCGTTTCGTCTACCGTACCCCCATGAAAGAAGAGGTTTTCAATGTCTCAGATCTGAAAGCGGAAAAACTGCTGCTTCAGGCGCCGGCTGTTCACGATATGGAACGGTACCGGGGAACATTCCTCTATGAAAAGGGATTTCTTTATGTCCACACTTTTGACGGCAAGATCCCCCGAAACACCCTGCGTGCCACTGTTCACTCAGGATATCTCTTTCTTTTCCGGAAAGCAGCCTGCATCAAGGTGGAAAATCTCACCTTCTGCGGCTCAGCGTACAAGGATCCCCGTTACTCCTCATGGGCAATCGCCATCAGATGTACAGGAACCTCCGATGTAAGTGTTGAAAACTGCTCTTTCCTTTACAACTCAGGAGGCGTTGCTTTCACGGTCCAAAGCCGCAACTCCACGGTGCGCAACTGCTTTTTTCACCGCAATGACGCTCCCGGATACGCCGAGACCGCCCAGCTCTTTTTCGGCGGAAAGTCCCGGAACAATCTGGCGGAAAACAATCTGGTCATCAACACCGGAGTCCACGGAGTGCGCTTTTACTCCGGCGCCATTGACGATACGGCAAAAAACAATGTGATCGTCAATTCAAGGATCGGACTTTACTACAAGGCAACTGCCGGAAAGCGGCTGGCGCAAAACAATGTGGTCGTCAACAGTTCTTCATTCAACTACAGCGATCAGCAGGGGGGACGCCCCATCAGAGACATAGGCAACACCTTTGCCTTGCCAAGCTATGTTTACGATCCCAACCCCACCAATCTGCTCTTGAAAAAGGATGAAGATCCCGGATTCTGCGCTCCGGAATACTTTGACTACCGTTTGCAAAAAGATTCCCCCCGCCTCGGCAAAGGAGCTTTCCCAAAATGGGAGAATGTCTATTTTCTCTCTCCTTCCGGGAGCGACTCCAACGACGGCGGCAGTGTCAAAAAATCTTTTGCCACATTTGCAAGAGCGGTCAAAGCTCTGAAAAAAGGGGCAACACTCTATGTCGAAAGTGGAGCTTATAAAACCTTCAAAGGCAAACTTGAGGATGTGACCGTCAGAGCCAAAGGAAAAGTCACCGTTGACGATATGGACCTGACAGGGTCAAAAAATGTTGTTTTTGAAGGATTCAGCATCCGTCAGGCACAAGTGGGTCCCACCCATTCTGCCGCCTTCAGAAACTGCACTTTTTCCAACCTTGCAGCGGGAAAAAACACCCGTCTTTACAACTGCGAAGTGGAAAATCTTTCAGGTAAAGTCCAATTTTACAACTCTCTCCTCAAAGGGAAAGTTGTGGGGAGTTTCCCCGAATCCCCTGTACTTGCCGGAGTCAAAAAAGTATATCTTCCTCAGACGGGAAGTGCTGAAAAACCTCATTTCACCTTTTACGGCAGCAAAGTTTCCGTCAGCTGGGTCACTCCCGATGTAAGCGCCGATCACTACCGGGTAAAAAACGCCTGGTGGTCTCCCCGTCCCAGTACCTCTTATCTGGAGTACGGCACGACCCGTCAATTGGGCTGCAAAGCCTATTCAAGCGGCAATCTCTTTCACAATGTGGAGCTTTCCAACATGACTCCGGGGAAGAAATATTACTGCCGTACCGTCATCCCCGCCCACCCCTTTGCACGGCAGAACGCTGCCCCATGGCGGAAAGCCGACTTTACCGGGGTTGAAAAAAGTGCTCCCCAAGATGTCAGGAGCGAAATTTTCACTTTCACGGTCCCTGCTGAAAAGATGCGCAAGCCAAAAGAGTATTTCATTTCCCCCAAAGGCAAAGATGAAAACTCCGGCAGCCGTAATGCGCCCTTCAGGACTATTGCTCAAGGCGCCGCCAAAGCGCTCCCCGGTGATACGGTCACTCTTCTGCCGGGGATCTATCACGACTCCATCATCCCCATTCACTCAGGGAGAAGCAGCAGCCCCATTACATTCCGGGCGGCGACTCCCGGCAGCGTCATACTGGACGGCTCCAACTTCATGCGTCCCGGGGGCATTGTCTGCAAAGATCTGGAACACATCAAGTTTCAGGGATTTATCTTCCGCAACTATGCAAACAAACTTTACGCCAACCGTGCCGGAGCCAATTTCGGCATGGCGCAGCTTTTCCACGCCTCAGATATTGAGATCAGAGATTGTGTTTTTTCCGCCGTGGGGACCTACCAGCACCCCATTGTCGCCCTTGACAGCAGCAGGATCAAACTTGAAAACTGCGTTTTCGCCAAAGGCGTGACCGTTATTGACGGATCGGACAACGGCGACATTGAAATAAGGCGCTGCACCTTTTACATTTCAGAGATCCACAATATCGCTCTCAGCCGCCAGCGCCCCGGCAGTACCGTCACGGTCAGGAACAATCTTTTTGTTGCCCTGACACCTTCCAAGGCACTCAACCGGGTGGAGCGGACAAGTATCAAAGGCAAAGAGTTCAAAGTGGACTTTGACCACAACTGCTGGTATTTCTCCCCTAAAGACAAATACCGCTACTGCGGCGGCGAAGGAGGCAAGGTCAAGATCACTGATGTTGCCGGAGTCAAACGGTTTTATGCCAAAACTTCATGGGGCAAAAACGATATTGAAACCACATCCATCCGCTTCAAAGGGCACAAATTCATCGATCCTTTTGAAAAGGAGTTCAGCAAGAACACGATCCGTTACTTCACTTCAGATAAAAATGTTCCCTTCCTCGGATTTTTTGAGGCGGAACCATCAGATAAATATGGAGTCAGAGCAGTCAAATGAAAAAGTTATCCATCGGTATAATCGGCATGGGGAGCCGTGCCTATTCTCTCATCCGTCCTCTCCTGTCGAAGCAATTCTCCCAAAGGGTGGAGATCACCGCCGTTTACGATCCTGATGAACTGAAACGGGAGTTCGCCCGGGAAACTGTCAAAAGTGACACCCTGAAACTCTTTGACAACCGTGAAGAGTTCCTCAAGAGCGGTCTCGATCTGGTCATGGTGTGCACGCCCCAGAGCGGACACGCCGAAAATGCCATCGCCGCTTTGGAGTCGGGCATCGATGTTTTTCTTGAAAAGCCTATGGCACGGACCGCAGCAGAGTGTCAATCCATCATCGACGCTGAAAAGAAAAGCGGCAAAAGAGTCTTTATGGGCTTCAATCTGCGCCACCATCCGGTCTGCAGTCAAATCGCTGACATGGTCAACTCTGAAAAGATCGGACACGTTCAGCAGATCATCTGCACCGACTTTTACAACGGCGGATACAGTTATTTCCGCCGCTGGCACCGTCTGACAAAAAATTCAGGGGGACTGGCTGTGGAAAAGGGATGTCACAGCATCGACCAGATCAACCGTTTTGCCAGAAGTGTTCCGGTGCGTGTTTCCGCATTCGGCGGACTTGACAGATTTCTGCCTGACAGGGAGGGAGCCGATTACTGCTCCAACTGTGATAAAAAGGAGTCCTGCGCCTACTACATGGATATGGATAAAGCCGAAGAAAGCACCAAAAACGCAACCGGTATCGACGCCGTGATCGTCAACGGCGGTCAGAAACTGGATATGTGCGTTTTCAACTCAGACAAAGACACCTTTGACAACCACACCATCATGATCGAATACGCCAATGGTTGCCGGGCGGTGCTGGCGGAGTGTTTCACAAGTTCCGTCAAAGCCACCAGCGGCAGACAGTTTGTTCTCAACGGCTGGGATGGGCAGATCTGGGCAGAGATGTCCAACCGCAGGATCCGTTTTTACCCCAATGCCCCCTCTCAGGGAAAGATGGAGCCCGAAGAAACAACCATCCCATCTGCCCCCGGAAATCACGGCGGCGCCGACAATCTCATGCTGGAGTATGTCATCGACTGTCTGGAAACGGGCAAGGAAAACACCCTGATGCTCACCAGTGACGGTTACTACTCCGTCGCCGTAGCAGAAGCGGCAGAAATCGCCGTCCTCGAAAAGCGGATCGTTGAGATCGCTTCGCCGCAGCTCTGAAAGAGTTGGCAGTTCCTGAAAAGCAAGGAATGAAACAGTTGTTTTCTTCCTTGCTTTTTTTGTGCCGCAGGTGTATATTACCGCAGCAATTATTTCTGGAAAGGAAAAACAAAATGGAATCACTGTCAACTCAGCTTGAAGCATACGCCGATCTGATCGTTCAGAAGGGAGTCAACCCCGACAAAGGTCAGGAGGTCCTTGTCATCGCCGGACTGGATCAGCCGGATTTCGTCCGGATGACGGTCAGAAAACTTTACGAAAAAGGTGCCTCAAAAGTGGTGGTATCGTGGGAAGATATGCCCCTTGCCAAACTGGATCAGCTCCACAGAAGTGAAGAATCCCTTTCTTCTTTAGCCGATTGGGAGCTTGCCAAATGGAAATGGCGCGCCGAAACGCTCCCGGCTCTTTTGTGGCTGGACTCCGATGATCCCGACGGTATGGATGGCATCGATCAGGGCAAACGCGCCCGCAGTCAGGCGGCACGGTTCCCCCTTATCAAACCCTTCCGTGAAGCTATGGAAAACCGCCACCAGTGGTGTATTGCAGGTGTCCCCGGTCTCCCTTGGGCAAAGAAGGTCTTCCCCGGACTCCCGGAAGATGAAGCTGTGGAAAAGCTCTGGTATGCCATATTGAAAGGCTCCAGGGCTCTGGGCGACCCCATTGCCAACTGGGAGCAGCACAATAAAACTGTCCACGAAAGAGCCGCCAAACTCAACAGTTTTCATTTTACAGCTCTGGAATACAAAAGCTCCAACGGCACCGATTTCCGTGTGGGACTCATGGAACAGGGCATCTTTGCCGGCGGCAGTGAAACCGATCTGAGTGGAAGGGTTTTCAATCCCAATATTCCTTCAGAAGAGATCTTCACCTCCCCTAAAAAAGGAGAAGCCGAAGGCGTCGTGGTCAGCACCAAGCCCCTCTCATGGCAGGGTTCACTCATCGAAAATTTTTCCATCCGCTTTGAAGGGGGAAAAGCCGTTGAAGTCCGTGCTGAAAAGGGGCAGGAGGCTCTGGAAAAAATGATTGCCATGGATGAAACTGCTCCTTATCTGGGGGAATGTGCCCTCATTGACCACCGTTCTCCCATCAGCGATATGGGGATACTCTTTTACAACACCTTGTACGATGAAAACGCCAGCTGCCATCTGGCGCTGGGACGGGGCTTTGACATCTGCGTTGCCAACTATGAAAAGTACTCCCGTGAAGAGCTGAAAAATATGGGCGTCAACGACAGTATGATCCATGTTGATTTTATGATCGGCTGTGCCGACCTCAATATTGACGGCATCACCCCTTCAGGAGAAAAAATCCCTGTGTTCCGCAAGGGCAGCTGGGTCTTCTGAAAACTTTACTTTATTGCCACACTCATAGTATACTCCGCCTCTTCCCCGGGGTGGAGTATTTTTCTGTCGTAGATCACCTCAAAGGTGGAATTTTCCTGACTGGCGGAGTCCCAGAAAACGACCTGCCGCACATTTTCAGGGAAAGCCACTGCAAGTTTGCTCTTCAGAAAAGGAGCCCCCAGAGTCAGTTTTCTTGACGTGACCTTGGTAACCGAAGAAATGTTGAACTCCTTGCCCGTCATCAGAGGATCAAGGGCTCCGTAGTGGTAAAGGTGCACCAAAAAACCTCTGCGGAACCGGACTCCGTCTTCCCATGATACGCCCCCTGTCACATCACCTCTTCTGCCCAGAACACCCGGCATGGAGTGAAAACGGAAGGCATATTCAAGGGCATCGTCTGTCTCATTGATGATCTTCCCTGCAACAATGATTTTTTCAGGAAGAAAATCATAGCGGATCACCATTCCGGCACCGCTCATATTCTTCTGATCCATGGGGGTGAGTTTACGGTAAAGCTCCAGCCGGACACCTCCCGGAAGAGCCTTCAGCTGCCGCAGTTCCATGGGGGCATTGAGCATAAAGGTGGTATTCCTGGGATACCACACCCCGGGAACGGCAAACCATCCTTTCCCCTTCACGGCGGCAAGAGATTCTCCGCGGCTTTGGAGTTCAGTGATCCTGCCGCCCTGTTTCAAATCGACCACAACTTTACAGCGTTCAGCAGTAATGACGACAGTTTCCCCTGCAGGAACAGCCTTTATCCCCTTGACGCTGACACTTTTGACTCTGCTCAGATCCACCGTTGCCGCCGCCTGACGGCTGCGATGCAGTTTTTCTTCGGCGGCAGCGGCACGCCTGATGGCGGGCAGGCGTTTTCTGAAAAGAGCCTTCATCTGACCTTGGTCAAAGGGAATCAAATCTTTCTTTTTCCGGGGAGAGAGGCAGATGAACTGCCACCGCAAAGCTCCCGCTTGAAGCAGTATGCCTTTTTCAAGTTCCTGAGGAGAAAAGGCTCCCAGATCATATTTTCCGGCAGAAACATGCCACTTGTCCTTTCCGGGAGCTTTCAACTGCAGTGTAAAGAAAAGTTCCCCCTTCTTCCAGAAGTTGCCCACTGCGACCAGGTATTCACCTTTGTGAAGGAATGCACGGTGTTGAAAGATCTTGAGTTTGTGCAGTCCGGGCAATTTTCCCTCCCCGTTGGCAGGTTCAGCCCAATCCGGGGCAAAGTCGGGATTTTCCGGATAAGGAGAGCGGGGCAGGATCTTCACTGCCGCAGAAACATCTTTGCCGCAGCCGACCATCTCCTCATGTTCAGCAATAAGGGTGTTGGCTTTTGCACAATTCCTCCAGTAACGGTAATCATAGCCGCCGGGGAATGTGAAAAGAAATGCCCCCTGCCACTTCTGAAGGAAAAAAGAGATCATTTCAAAGGCGATCCCTTCAGGCTGGGAAATGGTGGTATCCCCCATGCGCCCGTGGGGAAAAGCAATGAGCTTGGGCATCTTGCCGGGGAGAGACTTGGAACGGGCAAACTCCCGCACCTGTTCCGCCGCCAGCCATGAAGTCAGGTGGGGGGCAGGATAATAGCTGTAAGGGGTATCCCAACGCCAGCAGGTGTAGGGACCCCATGGCTCCAGCCAGGGCAGTTCGCTGATGTAGTCGGTCACATTGTACTGCTTCGCCCAGAAATTCATTTGCGGGGTCATGCTGGACCATGAAACTTCCGGGATGAAATGAGATTCTTTCCCTGCTCTGGCACCTGCGGCTCGGGTCGTTTTTTCAAGTGTGACCATCAACCGTCCGTGCTGCCAGCTTCTGAAAGCCGCCCAACGGCTGCCGTGACGCTGCAAAGTCTTTTTGGGCCAGGCGGCAGTGATCTCAGCTGCAGAAGGATCTCCTTTTGCCCATTTGATGAATTCCTCCCGGCAGCGGAGACAGAAACACCCTTTTGAGTTGAGGTAATAGGGCTCCCAGTTGGTCATGATATGTTCAGCGGCATCTTCTTTCACGATCAGGTCTTCAATAAGTTTGACCACATTGCTTTTGAAAAATGGTCCCTCCCGGTAAACTTCGACGGGACAGATCTTGCGGGGATAGGCTTTCCCGTCAGCAAGTTTGAACTTTGCCGACTCCGGCCGTTCACCTTTACCGATGCGGAATCCGTTGCAGATGTAATAGTGTCCTCTGTAGCGGATGATCCCCAATTTTTTGAGCTCCGCCGCCAGATCTTCCTGAGCACCGTGGACACAGGAAAAGCCGCTTGCCTTATAGAAGAGTGCCGCCTGTTTCGCCATTTCGCCTTTGAACCGGAACTCCATCCCCATCATGGCGGCAGAACGGAATTTTGCAGGACGCTTGCCGTAAAGGGCCGGAATGATCTGCAGATCAAGGCACTGCTCTTTGCCCTTCCATGCGCCTTTGACCAGACGGTAACGCAACGGGTAACGCTTTGTCCCCGCCTTGAGTCCCGGAGCTTTGACCACCAGAACGGCGGCGTGCATTTTGAAAAATTTCCGGGTAAAGGCAGTTGGAGGAAGATATTTCAGTGAGATCATGACCTGAGTCGTACCGTCCGGATTTTTCCTGCGGCTTGTCAGGGGAACGAACTCCCTTGTTCCCAGAGCCTGAAAACCGGCAGGCAAAGTCACTTCAAGGAAAAGATCTTTCCGCTCCGGAGCTTTGTCGGCGGCAAAAGCAAAGTTGATCATGGCGGGCAGTCCTTCGCCCACGGCATAGAGATTGTCCATAAACCCCTGAGGCGATACCCGTACTGCCGTCTCCTGATTTTGGGGCGAGGGAGTCAAGGTCATATCATCCAGATACGCCGTTCCGGCGCCGTAGAGAGCCGGACAGATGTAAAATCCCGCCGTCCCTGCAGGAGCCTTGATGCTCACCCTTGCAGAACTCCATTCAGAACGAAGGGTGAAAAAGCGGCTCTTGTATCCCTCTGCAGGAGCCAGACGGTATCCTTTTTTTCCCTGCACCTTTTTCAAAGGCGCATAAAGGATCACCAGTGCAGAAGTGCCATGAGAAGGCAGATGGTGTCCCCGGGACTTGAAATTCAGCTCCCAAACAGTTTCTTCTTTTGTCTCCGGGATGGTGATTTCCTGAACAAGTCTGTTTGAAATGACCATTTTAGGGGCAAGTTTCACCACCTCTCCCGGGGTATTCAGACAGAGTGCATACTTTCCTTCGGCACTCCCCTTTGAGACCACTTTACAGCTGCAGATCTTCTTGATCAGAGGCGTATTGGGGCTCCTCCCATGGACATTCACTCCGTTCCGCCAGCGCCCTTTTTGCTGCGGCGCAGAAAAATTTATGACGCCTTCTTCAAAGTTCCCGTTGCGCAGAACATTGTCTTTCTTATTTACGGAAATATCCGGCTCATTTTTAAATCTGCTGAAATCAAAAGAAACGCCGCCAGAGGAAAACACCTCTCCCGATGCCCCCAGTGCGAAAGAAGCAGTCAACATTGAAAGTAAAATTTTTTTCATTATCACAATGCTCCGTGTTGTTTTTTTAAAGGATCACCAATTGTCGTTCACGGGTCTTTTACGCCGCCAGGGATGCCAGAAAGTGGTCGTATCCACAGAAGGCGTTTTATTGAAAGCCGGGAGCTTATTCCTCGAAATAAACTGTGCATGACCGTCCAGAAAGAGCACAGTGCTGTCTCCGGCTCCAGTCACCAGCGGAGCACTTGTTCCGGAGCCGTCGCTGCCGGCAAGAGGATTGTTGTGGGGAAAGGCAGGAAAATTGGCTCCGGAATAACTGCAGGACATAACACCGCCTTTGAAAGCCATTTCCGCAAAATAACATCCCCGGGAAGGCAGAAGAACTTGAGAAAGTTTTCCCGCATTGCCATTGGCGATCTCCTGAACTGTCAGTTTTGAAAGTACTCCCATGCCGTAATAATCCTTGGTCGCCGGATCCAGAGGCGGTGGCGGCACTGCAGGACAAAGCAAGGGATGCTTTGTCACTTTGGGGGCTCTGACCGCAGCTCCCCCCACGGGGGCATCTGAGATCATTGCCAGATAAAAAGAAAGCATACCTTTTGAATCGGAACCGGAATACCACGATCTGAACATGGGCAAACTGGTGGAACCGGCGGAATTGCGGTAAAGTACCGGAAATCCTGAATTGTCAGCGGTATAAAACATGGCAGCCTTCGAGATCTGTCCGAAATTGGAAAGACACTTTGCGGCATTGGCACGCTGCTTTGCCTGCTGCAAAGCGGGCAGAAGCATGGAAGCAAGAATAGCAATAATGGCGATAACAACCAATAGTTCGATCAGCGTGAACGCTGATCGAATGAAGCACGGCTCCGCCGTATGAAGCATTTTCCTGCGGAAAATATGAAGCGCCCCGTTGGGGCATGAAGCGCTTTCTTCGCAAGCATAATAAGGCATTTTTTTGTTC
>JAFTIE010000204.1 GCA_017457065.1 Lentisphaeria bacterium | reverse complement strand
CCTGAGAGACGCTGCCGGAGGAGACCTCAATAGTCATGACGTCACTGTCGCTCCATTCGTAATCGCTGGAGCTGTAGCTTGAGGGGGAGCTTGAGAAGTAGCGCTCATCCGGCAGCGTCACAATAACTCTGTTGGAAGCCACCCCTTCGGGGTAGGTCGGCAGGTCTGTACTGCCGCCGGTGTCGTCAGGATCTTCCGCGCCGGATCCGCCGTCTGACTCGGCGATCCGGGCGGCGATCAGTTCTTCAAGGAAGGTGAGGATCGTGGGGTTGCTGGTGACTTGTGTCACGATCAGACCTTGCAGCTCTGAGGGTGTGATGGGCAGCTCTTCATAGGTATCGACCGCCGCATCGGCGACGGTGAGGGCGCCGATCTGGGCGGACTTGAGGGCCGTCACCCGGTAATAGCGGTCGGTCTCAACACAGTACACGATCAGCCCCAGATATGGCAGCTCTATCGCGTTGATCTCGGCAAGGGTGTTCACCCTTGACCGCTGGTCAAGTGGGGTGTCAGTGGTTCCCGGGCGCAGGGCGCCCGCCGTCTCAATGGTTGACATTTCTTTTCTCCTTGTTTGTCTGACAAGTCGGACAGGTCAGACCTGTCCGACATAGAAAAAGATCTCTGCAGCAGCAAGCTTGAACTCGCCATATACCTTGCCGACACCATCAATGACGGTGCCGTTGGCACCGGTGCCGGTCATACCGTTGTCAAGTGCAAAGGGGGCAAGCCCGCCCAGACCGTCATCTTTGTATGCGGCGTAGCCTTCCGGGACCACCACCACCGGCCAGGAACCTGCTGGGACGATGCCCAGAGAGGTCTTGCCCAGCCCGGCAGCCGTCACACTGGTGAGCTGTGTCAGGTGTTCAGCTGTGATCTGGGTCACACTGGTGATCGTACCGTCGGTCAGGACCCCATAATAGAAGGTCGCCGTGTCGGGCTCGGGCTCAGGGGTGATGCTTTCGGTCAGCCCGAGGAACTGGGTGAAGTAGAGTTTCCCTGTTTCGTAGGCAGGCACCGCAGAGCCGAACCATATCTTGAGCATACCGTTTTTGTCCCGGAGTACCCGCTTGATGCCGGTGGTGCCGGGCAAAAGCTGAAGTTCGCCGTCTTCCGTGTCAATGGTGACAGCTGCCAGCCAGGCGTTTGAGTAACTTTTGAGAGAAAGCTGCAGATATTCTTTGGGTTCATACTTGAAGGGGACTGGGTCCAGGGACCGGATCTCCGGCGTATGCAAGTAAGTGGTGTCGATCAAAGGCGGTTCGCACCAGTCCCCTTCAAGATCTGAGGCTTTGACATAATAATATTTTGTGGTGGTCTTTGCCACTGAGTCAACGACAGAAGCCGCGAAAACGAACCCTGCCGGGGCATCATCATAGGCGTGGAGTTCTGCCAGCTCCCCTGTGGCGTTGACCTGCAGCCCTGTTCCCGGCTCTCCTTTGAGTTCTTCAAGCCACTGGGTGACGGTGCCCGCAAAGCCGTTGTCAACGGCGATCTGATAGGCACTTTTGCCGTCATTTCCGTTTCGGGCGGGTTCGGCATCCTCGCCGTCTTTGCCGTCCTTGCCTGCTGCTTTTACTCCGGTGTCAGTCTCTCCGATCCACCAGTTGCCGTTGCCGCCAATGTGCGGCGTTGTCCCGGCGGGCCCCGGCGTTTCGGAGCGGGTGGCTTCGGCGATCAGTGCCTTGACCTGAGCAGCGGTCAGGTATTCGGGATCGGAGGCAACTTCAGGAGGGACTTCTGACCCTTTGACCCAGACACGGTTGTGGAGCTGAAGGGGGAACTGAACAAGAAAGACCAACTGTCCGCTGCTGTCAAAGCCGCCGATCTCGATCTGCAGGGCGATACTTTTAGCCTTTCCCACCGCTTCAAGCAGTGCCGATGTCCCGGTATTGGGGGCTTCAAAAGAAAGTACAGTTCTGTTTTCTGCTGTTGTCGTGACAGTCACGACTGTCCCTGACTTGAATACCAGCGGGGCCGTCGCCTGATTAAAGTCTGCATCGACGGCAATGTACCAGTTTGTTATGCCTGAGAACTCTTCAAATTTGACGCTTTTCAAAATGCTTTCTGCATCGGTTTCTTTCGTTCTCAAATCAAGGTTGAATCTGGCAAGCAAGCCGATGGCCAAAGATGGCGTGGTTGTCAGCACGCCTTTTTCTGTGCACCAGGAACCTGCACCGCCATCAAGTTTTAAAATTTTGGTCAATGTTTGCATTTTTTATTTCCTCAATTTACCGTAAAGTCCATTGACGGTGAAACGGCCGTTTTGATCCACGCTGATGGTGGCGACACTTTTCCAGTTGTTTCTGGAAAAGGTTTGAGTTCCGCAATCGACACCACAGACGGTGACTTTCATTTTTGAAAGTTTATTAATATCGTGATGGCCTTTCTGCCACATTAATTTAATGGTCAGCAATTCCCCCGGTTCCGGCAGGGGAAAATTACCTGCGTAGTGTGCTTCTTCAGAAGAAGCATCTTCCGGCCAGAGATCGTAAGCAAGTGTTTTTTCCGGTTCATTCAGTAATGGAACCAGCTGTGTGTAAACAAGATTGACCTGAATACACCGGGCATGGCTTCTTTCTATCTCTTCCCCGACATTTGGATCTCTTTTGAGTGTAATGGTCAGCATAGGTGTTTCCGGGCACTCTTGACAGCAAAACAGCAAATCCCCCGTTTCATCCATCATCAGACAGCCGGATGCGGTCAGACGGAGGCACTCAGACACTTGGATTATCCCCTGTGTGTCTGGCGTATCACCGCCCCATGAAGCACCGTCGCCGCCGGATCCACCGCCGCCGCCCCAGTAAGCGCCGCCGCCGAATCCACCACCGCCGCCGGATCCACCGCCACCGCCGCCGCCGAATCCACCGCCGCCCCAGGAGGAAGAAATGTCTTTACTTTTTTCGTCAATAAAAACTTCTTTCATGGGTTCAACCTTTACATTCTGGCAATGGGGCAGAGCTTGGACCGGAAGATCATAGCCACTGTCACAGGATACTGCTCGATGGTCACTTCCTCCCCCTGACAGGTGATTTTTGCAATGGGGTAAGCACAGGGATTCGGAGTGATTAATTTCAGCGAAATATCACTCCATTTGCCTGCATTGTCAATGGGCTCTGTGCAGATGCACAAAGTCCCTGTCTGTGGGCTGATGGTTGCCCCGGCGTACCAGATGACTTCCAGCCCGTTCCGGTTGATCCAACCTCCTGACACGACGAGAAATCCGTCGTCTGAAACTGACACCTGCCAGAGAGGACTGACAGGGGAACTGCCGTGACGTGTTGAACTTATGGGAACAGCGCTGATCACGACTCCGGAAGGCCCTTTGTTGAGCCTGATGCCAGGACCGGCGACAAGTTCCATGCTGCGCAACTTTGGCATGATACGGTTGTTCCACATATCGCGCCAATTACGAATCAAATCGACTACATGACTTCCGGAGAGACGTTCCCAATTCATCGCGCAGCCCCGTACAGTATTTTGTTCCAGCCTTCGTTGTCTCCGGATTTTGTCCAGGTAAGAGATGCCAACCAATACTTTTCGTGCCACTGGACACCGATGTCGTCACATTTCCAGTTGCCGCCTGCGATACCGGTATTGATCCCCGGATCAGTCCGAACACGGTTCAGTTCGTCTTCCACCATTTTGCACGCTGCAAGAAAGGTTCCGTACCGTGCAGAGATAATCAATATGTACACTTTCACGTCCCGACTTTCGACTCCTGGCATAGTTGGCGCCTTGATAGCTCGCCAGCGTTTCCCGTTGGTTTCGGGAGCATCCATAGGAGTCTTCCCCCATGCGTACTTCTGGGAATCGCCTTCCTCAAGGAGAGGGAACTGTGTTTTTTCCCAAAAAGAAGGGACTGCCGTGACTCCTGGAGCAGCAAAAAGGTAATGGTCCCACGAAGCCAGATAATCAG
Organism: Lentisphaeria bacterium; assembly: GCA_017457065.1. GTDB lineage: Bacteria > Verrucomicrobiota > Lentisphaeria > Victivallales > Victivallaceae > UBA1784. The sequence goes on along the minus strand of JAFTIE010000204.1, from coordinate 1,221 downwards.
GATGGGTCGCCAGCGGGATCTGCATAGTACTCCCCCGGAGCTGGGCAGACTTCTTGCCGTATGCAACATCTGGACCTGACACCGCATCTTCCTGAACTAAGTCGCAAACCAACTCGCATTCCCACCATTTTGCCGCCGCCTGGTATACGCGGCTGGAAGATATTCTGCCGATCTCTTCGTTAATTGTTCCTACGGGATTCATTTCCTGGATGTTGGTCATCTCATCATAAGTTCCAGTGTAGATAATGGAGTTGCGAGAACCGGATTTATTGATTTCTCGCGCACGGGATGTGTGTTTAATGATAGACATTTATTCTCCTGTCAATTTATTCAGACTTTTTTCAATTTTAACAAGGGTGTTTGCGCTGTCTTTGCCAGACTGGGCGATGGCCCTGTTGTACTTATCTGCATCCAGGGCAACAGCCGCACCGGCAAAACCGCCTCGCGCAGTCAAACTGTTGGTGATCACGCCGATTTTGATCCGGCTTGAAGATGCCTTGTTGACCGCATCGGTAACTCTGTCGGAGTGGGAAAGGTCATAACTTGCGGCCGTTACCGTGCGGATGCGCTGTTCCTGTTCGGCGGTCAGTGAGGTTCCCAGAGTTTCCGCCTGCTTGCGGGCACGGGTCAGAGCCTCTTCGATGGCGACTTCTTTGCCTTTTCCCTGATTGATCATCTGCTGGAGCCGGTACTTCTCTTCCAGTGCCTTGATTTCTGAATCAAGTTTTGATTGCTTTTCGCTGTGGATCTGGTCGTATCTTGCCCCTGCGGCGTCAGTGACCTGATCCCGCTGCCTGACTGAAAGAGCGACCCCCACTTCTTCGGCTGCTTTGGCGGCCTTATCCAACTCAGCTTGAATGAATGCAGCTTTTTCAGATGTAACAGGAGCGGAAGGAGCCGCAGGCGCAGCAGGAGCGGCAGGCGCAGCAGGAGCGGAAGGAGCAGCAGGGGCGGTCAGCCCTTGGACTTGGGCGTCGATCTTGCTCTGCAGCATATTGCGTTTTCTCTCTTCGGCCTCTTTTTTGCGGCGTTCCTTCTCCTGTCTCAATTTCTCGGCGGCAGCACGCTTTTCTTCTTCCGTTTGGGTCGCTGTGACGGTGGTGTCCTCTTTGAAATAATAAGGACCGGTGAGTTTTCTCCAGCCGGTGGATTTCTGCCGGGCAAGGACGCCCATGCCGCGCTTTTTCAGCTCCTCATCGATCAGAGAATACTCCTTGTGAT
>JAFTIE010000203.1 GCA_017457065.1 Lentisphaeria bacterium | reverse complement strand
TTGTCAAAGCGCCCTCGCTTCGATCTGACAAAGGGAGCGTTTTCGGCTGTTACCTTACAGGTAGCAACCTCAAACTACCCTTTGCAGCTCTTTGCGAATGGCATCTTTGCCATTTTTTGAATGACTTTTGAAATTACCTCATTTTGTGGTCTTCAGAAAATGCGCTGCTGCTCTTGGGAGCGGCGTATTTTTTTTAGTATTTTTAAGTTAATTAAGGCTAAGTTTAGTAAAATCAAACCGAATCAGGAACACAAATCATGAAAAAACAATGCTGTTGTTCAGATCGTCAGGGAGACAACGTCTCTCTGGCAGAGCTGCCCGTGGGAACAAAAGCGACTATCGTCGGAATCTTGTCGAAATCCCGGGGGAGAAAAAAATTTGCTGATGTGGGCATCGTTCCCGGTACTGAATTGCTGATAGAAGCTCATGCCCCTTTCGGCGGTTTGATCCGGGTCAAAGTGATGGAAAGCAGTATGGCACTTCATAAAGAAGATGCCGCCTGTATAATGATTGAAAAAACGGAGACGGACAATGAGTAAAAAATTCCATATCGTTCTTGCCGGTAATCCCAACTGCGGCAAGACCTGTATATTCAATGCCCTCACAGGGGCAAGACAGCATGTGGGCAACTATCCCGGCGTTACGGTGGAAAGCAAATCCGGCTCTTTCAGCTTGAACGGCATGGAAATCGAGGTGACGGACCTGCCCGGCGTCTATTCCCTTTCCAGTTCATCACCGGAAGAAAAGGTCGTTTTTGAGGAGTTGACAAAAAAAGGTATCGACCTGATCGTCAACGTTGTGGACTCCACCATTCTTCAGAGGAGCCTTTACCTGACAACACAGCTTGCAGAACTGCACATCCCCATGCTGCTGGCTTTCAATATGAGCGACGATGCCCGCAAAAAGGGATTGAAGTTCGATATCGCCAAACTGGAAAAATATTTCGGCTCTCCCATCGCCCGGACCGTAGGAAATAACAGTGACGGCGTGAGGGAGCTGAAAGAGAAAATGGCAGAGGCTCTGGCGCAGCTTGAGGATCACGGCGTTCCCATGCTTTCTTACGGCGCTGATTTCGATGATGCCATCAACGCAGTCGCCCAAAGGATCGATGCTTTGAATATTGAAGAATACAAGCACATACCTTCCCGCTTTTTTGCCATCAAGCTGCTGGAAAAAGATGCCAGTGCTGTGGGGATAAAGGCAATGAAACCGGTTCAGGAAGAAGTTGACGCGCAGATAGAACACCTCAAGGGCAAACATGCCATCGTGGCAGACACCTTTATGGCAGACCGCCGGTATGCCATGCTTTCCGGAGCCTGCCACGGGGCAATTTCCTTCACTCAGGAAAAACGCAGAGAGATCTCTGATAAGATCGACAAAGTCATCACCAATAAATTTTTGGGATTCCCGCTGTTTCTTGCGATCATGTATGGAACATTCTGGTTCACCTTTATTTGCGCGGATCCTTTGATGGGGTACATTGAAGATTTTTTCGGATGGCTCGGCGGAGTGGTCGGCAATGTCTGGGATCCTGAAACACTGCCTTTCCTGCGTGATCTGCTGATTGACGGTATCATTGCCGGTGTGGGCGGCGTTATCGTTTTTCTTCCCAACATCCTCTTTCTCTTCTTTGCCATTGCCATTCTTGAGGAATCAGGATATATGTCAAGAGCAGCCTTTATCATGGATGCGGTCATGCGCAAATTCGGACTTCAGGGCAAATCCTTTGTGCCTCTGGTCCTGGGATTCGGCTGTACTGTCCCTGCCATTATGGCGACCCGCACCATTGAGTCCGAAAGAGACAGAAAGATCACCATCATGGTCCTGCCTTTCATGAGCTGCGGCGCACGATTGCCCATCTATGCCCTGCTGATCCCCGCATTTTTTGCCAAAGAGTATCAGGCATTTACCATGTGGGCGATCTACATTATCGGTGTACTGACCGCCCTGATCGCGGCGAGGATCATGAAGTCCACTCTTTTTAAAGGGGAAAGAGAGGTCTATCTGATGGAACTGCCTCCCTACCGGATGCCCAGCATCAAGAGCCTGCTGCTCCACATGTGGGATCGGGGGCGGATGTATCTGCAGAAGGCAGGAACGATCATCCTTTTGACCAGTATCGTACTTTATTTCTGCAATACCTTCCCCGAAAAGAAAGCGTTTTCCGTTGACCGTACTGTCAAAACTGCCGAGGTGCAGAAACAGAAAACTGATGCCGGAAATTTGGAAAATGCCCGGCTTGCCGAGAAACTGGAGTACACCATTTCAGGCAGAGTCGGCAAGATTTTTGAACCCATCTTTGCCCCCATCGGATTTGATTGGAAAATTACCACTGCCGCCATCGGCGCTCTGGCGGCGAAAGAGGTCTTTGTCGCTCAAATGGGCATTTTGTACTCCGAAGGTGAGGCCGATGAGGAGTCTGAAGGACTGCGCAAACAGCTGACCCGGAACTACACGCCGCTGCAGGCTTTCTGCATTATGATCTTCAGTCTGCTCTCGATCCCCTGCTTTGCGACTCTGGCGATCATCAAGCGTGAGCTGAACTCATGGAAAATGGCTTTTGCTGAAGCAGGCGCATTGTTCGTTCTTGCCTATGTCGTCACATTGATGGTCTATCAGCTGGGCAGTGTGCTGGGGATCGGAACGAAAATGCTGTAAATTTGCGACTCCCCGTCACCCTTTTGTTGGAGCGGGGTATGATTAAAAACAAGGCTTAAAACAGCTTTACCGGCAGAAGGAGGTAATAGAACACAACTTGAAACAACGGGGAAGGCAGCTCCATTGAACCGGGGACCTTCGGAGTCGAACAATGACAAATGCCCCCAAAGGGGCTAAGGAGAAAAAATAAATGAATCGGAATATTTGCAGATGTGCCGCCATACTGGCGGCGGCAGGCGCACTTGCTTTGCCCTCCGGGCTCTGCGCCGGGGAAAAGGTTCAGAAAATAACCTTTGTTGAAGACGATGCCCAGAAAAACATGGCATCAAAAATCTATACTTTGAAGCATACGAAAGCGGCAGATGTGGCTCCTTTTATCCGGAGTGCGGCAGTGCGCTATTGTGAAGAGTCTCATGTGTCCACGGTTCAGGACCGTGAGCGCAACCGTCAGATGCTCATCGTTTCCACCGGAATAGATATGATCGAACACATCGACAAACTTGTTGCCGCTCTCGATCGTCCGGTAAAAGTGGTCAAATCCTCCAATATCACCGGTGACGGTATTGCCTACGGCGTTTATCAGCCCCAGTACCGTGCCGCTCAGCCGATGCTTGACATCATCGTCAAGGGGGAGGTCTCAAGCGGAGAAGCCGACAGTGATGTCAGGCTGGACACCAAACGGAATATGTTTTACTTCAAAGATACCCCTGCCACTGTGGAAGATATCAAAGCTAAACTTGCCTGGCTGGATAAGCCTGTTCCTCAAGTGCGGCTTGAGCTGAAACTCTACCAGCTCAGGGACAGCGATCTGAAAGATATCGGCATCGATTATCTGGCATGGAAAAACGGTCCGGGACTTGATCTCTTCAGCGCCGGTTACAATGCACTCAATGTGCGGGCAGCCGAAAAACTAATTGAACTTCTGGGGCACGGCGTGGATATTGCCGGAAATGCCACATGGGGATTTGGGGGATTCTATACGGCTCCTGCCTTTGATATGAGTTTTCTCCGGGTCCTTCAGCAGAATGGCAGGGCAACGGTCTGCAGTACGGCAAGTGTGATCGTCACCAACAACCGCCACCGGGAGTTCAAAGTGAACTTTGCCCCTGAATATCAGAATATCACCAAAGACCAGTATCACACTTCAGCTGTTGCCGCCGGGGGGGATGCTTCGTTGAGTGCTTCGATCTTCAATCCTGTCATCACTGCCGGGAAAAACGGCTGCATCAATTTTCAGTGTGAGATAGCCAACAGCAATGTGGTCGAAAGAAACAATCTGGGAACAGAACTGACTGAATGTGAAAATATTTCTGCGCAGACTGTGATCGGCTTCAATCAGGAACAGCTCCTTGCCTCCTGGAACCGCATCACATCTGTAGAACAGACCATCGGTATCCCGTTTCTCTGCGAGCTCCCGATCCTGAAGTACATTTTCGGAACCACCACCAGCAATAAGGAAATAAACCGCTTTTTTATAACTGTCCGTGCTGTGCCGGTGGTTTTCAACGAAAACATGGCGCCCGGAACCGTGGCGGAATTTGATAAACTGACAAACTCAAAACAGGAAAAGAAGGATCGGTAAGAATATGAAATACATTTTCAAATACATGGCGGCGGCAGCAGTTTTTGCAGGCAGCGTTTCCGCCTTTGCCGGGGAGGCGGCGGCACCTTACGACAACAGCCGTATCGATGCAAGACTGAATGTTGCCGTCAAAGAGGATACCAAAGTCGTTCACTTTGTCCGTGACAATGCGGACCCCAATGTGATCACCAAAGCTTATGCGATCAAACACATCGACCCCTATGAACTGCGTTCTTACATCCGTGCCATCGTCCAGACCCGCAAGGTCACGGAAAACAACACCAATGTGGAAGCGGTCAAATATGCTGACGGCAGTGCATTGCTGCTTATTTCCGCCGAAGATTACCGCTTTGAAGATACGCCGGGAGCACAGGGATTTGACTCCATCGTCCGTGAATTGGATAAGCCCAAACTTATTTCCAGCTCCGGCCGTCAGACCTATGTGTATTCCCCCAGATACCGTTCTTCTGCCGATCTGATGGAAATGGTGACCAATATCGGTGCTTACAGGCGCAACGAAGCCATGAACAACGTGGGGGGCAGCGATGTATTGTTGGAAGATCCGGAACTCAATCTGGTGTTTTTCAATACGGCTCCTTTTTCCAGACAGAATATCATGGATGTCATCAGCAAGTACGACAAGCCCGAACCCAGTGTCCGGGCGAAAATCACCGTTTACGAACTCTATGCCGAAAATGATACCAAACTGGGATTGGATTTTCAGGCATGGAAAAACAATGAAGGCATCGACCTTTTCAGTGCCGGCGGCAGATTTTCCAGAAATCACAACGGTCTCGGACTTGTCAGAGGCGCTGACTGGAACAAAACCACCTATTTTCAGTTCAATCCCAAGTGGAACACCAAATATGTCGATTTTCTGACCAGCAAGGGCAAAGCGAAGATCCTCCACTCTTCAGAGATCACCATCGGCAACAACTGCGAAGGAAAGATCGAAAAATCCACGCAGTACTTTGTTGCCAGATCCTCAGGTTCCACGGATCGGGAATATACTGTGGCAGGGAACAAATTCAGCGCAGAAAACGGGGACACCATCGGGTTTACCCATGACAACAAAAAAGTTTCAGTTTCAGACGCTGCGGATATCACCATCAGCAAGATCGGTGAAGGGGATACTCAAAAGTATATCCTGAGGATCAGCGGCAAGGGAGCTTCAGTGTTCACTGTGGCGGGGAAGGCTGCCGGGAAGCGGATCAGAGTGGAAAAACTTGCCGACTCTTACGAAAGTGAGCTTATTTCCCGCAACATCCCTCATAAACGGGGGCAAATCATCGAAACAGAAGGAACAGGAAAGTTCGGACTGACCGTCAGCATGATCCCTGCGATCAATACCAAAGCCACCAAACTGAAAGTCAGGATCAATAACTCTTCTCTGATCGGTTATACCTCTGACGGAGCTCCCCGCATTCAGCAGGGTGCCGGAGTGGATACTGAGTTCATGATCTCCAACAGCGGTACACGCCTGATGATCGGCGGCATTGAGAAACGCAGTGTTGTGCGGGTGTCGGGCGGTATCCCTCTGCTGAAAGATCTTCCCCTTCTCGGATGGATCTTTTCCACGGAGTCTGAAGCCACCAAGCGTTCACAACTGCTGGTCGTTGCCGAAGTGCTCCCTGCGGATAAAGCTGACGGAGAAACTGAACTTGCCAGAGAGATCTCCGGCGACCTGAAAGATGCCGGAAAAAGCAATTCTTACGGCTATCGTCAATACCTGATCGACAGCAAGGGCAAATAAACGCTTTGCACGACTGCTCAAACCATGGGTTTGAGAAATTCCCCCTGACCTTCAGGAATTTTTCTGAAAGGTCAGGGATCGTCGTCTTTGAGCATCTTTCAATCTTGGGTTGAATGGAACAGAATCAAAAAAAGAGCAACGCAAAGTTTTGCGTCACTCTTTCGGATCAGAGGGGAACTCCTTATTTTTTCCCGGGGGGCAGCTCCACAAGCTCCATGTTGTCAAGCCATACTTTCCCTGTTACATTGCGCAGCACATAGTGATGGTAGGGCTTGCTTCCGGTCCCCGGCTTTTTGGAGGAGGTGGTAAAGGTGTACTCCCAGCGGCTCCAGGGAACGGAACCGAAAACAGTGGGCGAGGGGAAATAACGTACCACGCCGTTGCCGTCGTCGATGCGGATGTAGAATCCGCTTGCCTGAGGCCTTTTGCCGGGAAGGAGTTTTACATTTTCCTGACGGATGAAAAAACTCAAACGGTAGGTGGTGTCGGGCTTGAGGGATTCCACACGGTGGATCACCGCTGAACGCTTGCCTTCAACTTCAAGGCGCAAAGAGACTCCTGCTGAACGGAACACCTTTGTGTCACGGTGGGGCATGGGACCCCAGTTGAACCAGGAACTCCCTTTGGCGCCTTTGATGCCGGTGACTTTGAACTCCCCGTCGGTGTAAAGATTTTTCTCAGGCAGAGCACCCAGATGGAGCACTCCGAAGTTGGGAAGATCTCCGAAACTTTTGGCGAAAGGCGTCCAGGTGTAGTAAGGGTGTACCTGCATACCGTTGATGGTCCGGTGACGGTTGAAGTTGGCAACGATGGCACCCTTTTTCACAGGACCCAGGGATTTCCGGGGAACGCGGACCTCTGCAAACCATCCTTTGCCGGGGACGCAGGTGGTTTTGGCTTCTGCTTTGCTGTTCCACTTCCAGTTGTAGGAAAGCTTCCCCGGAACATAGTACAGATCGGCGATCTCTCCCCGGCTGTCCACGATGATCTGGCAGGAGTCAAGGCGTTTGCAGTTGGTGTCCAGATGGATCTCAACGGCGTTGTCTTCCCACATGTTTACATCGTCAAAGGGGCGTTTGGTCTGACGCATTTTGGCGGTGAAGGGTTCACGGCAGTCAAAGAGGAAATAAAAGTTCTCTTCATCGGCAAGGAGTTTGACAAAGGTGAGGACTTCAGCTTCATTTTTCTGCAAAGGGATCATGGAGATGTAAGGGGCATTTTTCCATGCCGGGTCATCCCCTTTGCCGTCGATTTTGATCTTTTCGCCTTTTTTCAACATGCCCACAGCGGTGCGCCAGTAGTCCACAGCCGCATTTTTCCTGAAATATGCGGCGGCGGCATCGACAACAGGTCCCCAGAGACTGCGGCGGACCATGCGGATCCTTTCAACAGCTGCTTTGTCACGACGGGCAAGTTTTTCCGCCTTATCAAAGAGAGCGTTGATCCGTTTGACCTCTTTGGGGGAGTAGATCTCATTCCAGAGTTTGTATTCAGAAGGGGGCGTGGTCACGGGACCGATGTCGGTATCGACCGTGTTGCCGAGGACTTTGTTGAGCCAGTGATCTTCCAGAGAATCCATGATCTCTTTCATGGGAGCGGCACCGGCGCCGAACATCCGTTCACGGTACTCTTTGAGGAGCGCCGCCACATCGGTGGTGTGGTCCCACATGACTTTTGAAAAGACGTAAAAGTTCAAATGTCCGAAAAACCAGCAGTCGGATTCTGCTTCAAGGAAGGTGCCGAAACTGTATTTGTACATCCGCTTGTAGTAATCACCAATGGCTTTGGGGGTGAAGTTGGGCGCCGACGGGACGGTGCGGACAGAAAGTTTGGTGGCGTAGTTCCACAAATAGACTTTGGACCCCAGCTTTTTGACCCAGTTTTTCACATTCGCATCATCTTGCGCCTGCTTTTCAGCTTTCCGTTCCTTCCAGGGACCGGTGACGGCGACCTGCATGATCACGTTGTCAGGGATGGGATCAGAGGGCACATAACGGCAGAGGTCGTAAGCCATCATGGTGACAAAGCCGGGGACCTTCTCTTTTTTCAGACGGTTGGGGACTGTCAGGAGTTTCTTCCAGAGAAAGTCTGCGCCCTCTTTGGTGTAGGGACTCCAGCCCGCGTTCTTGCGGTCGGGGAAATGGGGGCGGCATTTGTCGCAGCGGCAGCGCGCCATGGAGTCGTTGGGCATCAGATTGAAAAAGGTCTGCGTATGCGCCCAGCGGGAGTAAAGACCTTTGATCTTGCGCTTTTCAACAGCGGCATCACCTGAAAGGATGGCTTTGGCGTCCTGATAGATCTCTTCCATGATGTTGGAACTGAAACAGAGCTGGCCGTTCCGGTCACTGGGGTAACGGATAAAAGAACCGTCGGCACGGGTGCCGTCAGGCTTCACGGCAAAATATTCAGGGTGGCTCTTGGCAAAACGCTTCACATAGTTCAGATAGGCAAGTCCGTGGCAGTTGGGCAGAAGCAAAGTGGATTGACGGAGCCTGTTCTGCTGCTGAGCTTCCCCTTTTTTCTGCCCCACTTCATTCTCATACCAGAAGGTGTTGCCGTAGTCCAGACCTTTCCAGTAGATCTTGCGGTACTGGGAGTCGGGACGGTCGTAGAGGGTCATTTCAGGAACACGCCAATCCTTTTTACGCAACAGCAGAGTTCCGTGTTTGCCGGGGAAGTAGAATCTGGCATCGGCGAACCTTTCAAGGAACTCATAAACGCCGTAAAGGGTTCCGGCGCCGAAATCTTTTTCAGCCGCATCCCCCCCTGCGATAAGGATCTGATTGCCCCGGGCGGCGATAACATATCCGTCCCGGTCGATTTTTTTCAGGTCGATCTTACTGGCGGCGGCAAAGGCTTTGTCGCCCACCCGCAGAAGAATCACATCTTTGGCGGCGGGGAGCTTGTTCACGACTTTGACAGGGATTCCTGCGATTTCAGTAAGCAGTTCCGCAAATTCCTTTCCCGCATTTTTTACGGAAACATGGGAGTTTGGTGCAACGTAGACCTGAAACTTCACCTTACCCTTTTCAATGAGAGTCAGGGACCTTTTTCCCAGCTTGCAGAAGCGGGGACTTGCAGGTTTCGTGGCGAACTGCGGTGTGGCGCTGAGGGAAAGCAGCGGCAGAGCAGCCAGCAACAGTAATTGGGAAATTTTTATCTTCATTTTTTTGTTTTTTTACTTTTGAGGCAATTTCAAAACTCCTCAAAATTGTCAAAGCGCCCTCGCTTCGATCTGACAAAGGGAGCGTTTTCGGCTGTTACCTTACAGGTAGCAACCTCAAACTACCCTTTGCAGCTCTTTGCGAATGGCATCTTTGCCAT
>JAFTIE010000202.1 GCA_017457065.1 Lentisphaeria bacterium | reverse complement strand
CGCTGATCGAATGAAGCACGGCTCCGCCGTATGAAGCATTTTCCTGCGGAAAATATGAAGCGCCCCGTTGGGGCATGAAGCGCTTGCTTCGCAAGCATAATAAGGTATTTTTTTGTTTTCTTTTTTCAGGTAATACGACAGCGAAACACCTGTTTGACAAGTTTTGCTCACCAACAGTTCGATCAGAGTGAATCTTTTTTTCATTGCAGATTTTCTCCTTTTCATGATCTTAACGGAACTTCAAAGTTCCGTAATATTTCAAATTGCTGAATGAACCGTAGGTGGGCTGCCAGCAGCTCTGCGCCCAGCGGTATTTTCTGTCACCGGGATTCCGGTAGTAGTGGTTGCGGCAGAAGTTGACCCTGAATCCGCCGTTTTTCGGAGGACGGGCGAAGGTGAGGGATTTCAGAGGGATGGTGAGTTTGGCTTTCCATCCGTCAGCGTTCCGTGAGGTGGAATATTTGACTCCGGGGCAGTTCCAGGCAAGGGCCGCCGCCCATCTGTTGGCTTTGCTGTTGCTGACAGGGGTGAAACAGAAGTCGGAAAGGGCATTGTCAGGTCCCAGGATGAACTGGAAATACTCATCGTCCCCCCCTCCGTAGAAGAAAAGCTCCACACTCTCATTTTCCCACAGATAGGAGTCCCGGGCATTCTTCTTTCCCCAGTTGATATCCTTCCGTCCGGCAGGGATGGTACAGGCGATGTCAAAGGTGATGTTTTTGCCGTCGCTTGAGATCTTCATAGTGGTTTGAGCGGAGCTTTTTGCCGTGTTGTAGCTGTCTGCGAAGTTGCCGATGGTGATACTTTTGCTGCCGTCGGCTGAGACGGGGACAAGAAGGTTCAGAGGATTTTCAGACTTTTTGGATTTTCGGAAGATCCTGCTGTTGCGTTCAAAGGGGAGATATCCTTTGAGGAGCTTTGCGGCGCGTCCGGCGTAAGGTTCTTTGCCTTTGCACTCTGCGACCGCTTTGCGGAGCAACCCCATCATCCGGTCCACAAAGGGTGCCGGATAGGCGATCTGCCAGACTCTTTCGTAGTTCCATTCACCCTTGCGGTGGTCGTAGTGTTTCAGATAGGCAAGCTCCATTTCATCGTGGAACTGCCGTACCAGTTTGCCTGCCGGACCAAAAAATCCGTCGTAGTATTCATCCAGAAGCTGTTCCACATCGGTATCGGGATCCCACATGAGTTTGGCGCCGATGTAGAGATTCTGCACATCGTAGATCCAATCGGTCCAGTTGCGGGTATCCACACCATAGGAGTCTTTGTTGCACAGTTCGATGACTCTGCCTTTGACGATGCCACGGTCCAGATTGAAAAGCTCTTTGAGCTGCCGGGGATAAACGGCAGGGGCTCCGTAAACACCCAAAGTAAAGCGGGAAGCGTTCCAATACTCCCAGCGGTAGAGGGCGGCACCTGATTTTTTCCACTTGTTGAGCACTTCGGTCACTTGTTCCCTGTAGAGTTTGGAGCCGTGAGGGGCTCCCCCCAGACAAAGAGTGACCGCCACATTGGGTTCAAGGGGAAATGAAGGGGGCTCCCGATATTCGCCGTAGGCACAGCACTTGATGAATCCGGGGGTGACTTTGCCCACTTCTCTTGCAACCTCGTTGACAAATCCCCACATGGCATCAGAGTGGATCCCGTTGGGCCCCCGCTCCGGTTTGCTGTCATTGATACAGAGCTTGCAGCGGCAGTGGAAAAGCAGATTGCTGTCACCGGTCATGACGGCAGCAAAGATGGAACGGTCGTAATTCTGTTTCAGTTCGCGGATCTTTTCTTTGACCGCTTCTTTCAGCACCTCAGGGTTGCGGAAACACAAATGGACCCCCTGTTCGGCATTGACTTTGCGCTCGCCGTTGGGCTGCAGAGCGAAAAATTCAGGTTTGTGTTTGAACTTTTTGTGCCAGTCTCTGAAAGAGTGGTTGGCAATAGGACTGCCCACAGAGCCGCCGAAACGGCAGCGGCGGTGCCAGATGCCGATCTCTCCGGGACCAAGGTCGGGATCGTTGGGAACTTCGTAAAAGAGGGTGCGGGTGTTGTCCGCAGGGCGGGAACTCACATGGAGACGGTTTACGGAGATTTCCTTTTTTACAGGGGCGTATGTCCCCAGTTTGCCGGGCCAGAACCAGCGGACTCCCAGAACTCTTTCGATAAATTCGTAGGCGGCGTAAAGAGTTCCCACGGGGATGGAGCCCCGGGAAAGAAGAGTTTTCCGGTAGACTCGCTCTGCATCACCGCCGGTAAGGAATATCCTCTCTCCGGAGCGCAGGATGGAAAAGTGCTCAGGAGGAAGCATGGAGGGAGCAACGCCATATTTCCGGGCAAGTTTTGTCTCCCCCACATAAATGGCTTTGCCGCCCTTGAAGGCAGATTCACGGACCACCGGGACCGTTGCGCCTGTCACCAGTTTGAAATGGCTCTGCAGCTCTTCTGCGGCGTATTCGTAAAGGACGCTCTTTTTGTCGGGGATCACCACGGAAAAAAGAGCTTTCCCTTCCTTGACCAGTTCAAGTGGAGTGCGCATCTGCGCCGCTTCAACAGCAGCACTGGCGGGTTCCATAGGGGGAAGCACGTTTGAAACAGTACTTTTACTGTCAGGCAGGACGAGGCGGATATTTTTCAACTCCCATGCGCAGTGTTCGCTGCCATTTTGAAGGAAGGCGATCTGGATATTGGGATTGACCATGCCGTCCAAATCAGGGATCGTAAAACGGCAGACCAGCTGCCCTTTTTTGCCGGGAACAGCTTTGATTTGAGGGAAAGCCCGTCCCACCCGCAGTTTGTTTCCGGGATTGGTGCAGATCCGCAGTGTGCTCCGCAAAGGTGCGCTGCCCGCCTTGCAGATCCAATCTGCCCGGAACTCCACTTCTTTGCCCCGGTTTTCGTCAAAGAGTTTTCCGGGAAAGTAGAAACTCTTTGAATAGACATTCTTCCAGGGCTTTTTATGGGTCTTTGTATCCAGTGTGTAATCACCCACACGACGCAAAAGTTTTTCAGCCCCCGGCAGCTGCATTGCCGCCAGAAGAACGATGATCGCAGAAATAAGAATTTTTTTCATACCAGCCTTCTTTCATGAAATTTGAACTTAACTCTTTACACTGTCAGTTACTATACCACATTTTCATCTCTTTTGCAATAATAAAAAAATGACTGCAATAATAAAAATTTAACATTTGAGGCAATTTCAAAACTCCTCAAAATTGTCAAAGCGCCCTCGCTTCGATCTGATAAAGGGAGCGTTTTCGGCTGTTACCTTGCAGGTAGCACCCTCAAACTACCCTTTACAGCTCTTTGCGAATGACATCTTTGCCATTT
>JAFTIE010000201.1 GCA_017457065.1 Lentisphaeria bacterium | reverse complement strand
TTCTGCGATATGATGATCTTTGATGCCCTGATCTGCAACACAGACCGTCATCCGGGCAACTTTGGCGTCATGGTGGATAACCAAAGTAATCAGATCTGCGGTTTTGCACCTCTCTTTGATCACGGACTTTCTCTTTTCAACTTTGCAATGCCGGAGGAATTTGATGACCTTGACAGTTGTGCGAAAGAGTCCTGCTCCTCTTCCGGAGTCTCTTTTGAAGATCTCGTCAGTGAATTTATCACATCCCGGCAGAAAAAACAGCTTGACCGTATGCAGCATTTCAAGTTCAAGTGCCGCAGCCGCAACAATGTGCAGGCGGAGAAATCAGCTGCGTTGGAGCGCTTTCTCTGCAAGCGGGCAAGATTTCTGAGAATGTTCTGATGAAGGAAGGAGTTTTTATGTCTGCAACCGATCCGCAAATTTCCACCGCCCGGATCATCACTGATCCGGGAGAAGAATTTTCTCTTGCCAAACGGTACTGGCAGGGATGTCCCACCATTTGCGCCGCTCCGGGCGGTACTCTTTACGGGGCATGGTATACCGGGGATATACTGGAACCGGGGCTCGGGAATTACAATCTTCTTGTAAAAAGTACCGATGGCGGAATCACATGGTCCCAAACGCCCCTGCTCGTTATTGCAAGCAATCCTGAAAAGCAAAAGGTCGCCATTGATGTGCAGCTCTGGCTGGATCCTTTGAAAAGGATGTGGCTTTTCTGGGTGGAAAGAGATTGTACATTGAGTAAGTATCATCCAAATCATCTGGCGCTTTTCGCCATACGCTGTGATGCTCCTGATGCAGAGGAACTGCAGTGGACGGAGCCTTCTTATATTGCCCCCGGGCTTTCTCCGCTGCCAGCCGACAACTCTGCAAAGCGGAAAATGGCTGCTCCCCGCCTACGATTGGAGCTGTGACTTTTACTGCTGGAGCGAATCCGCAGATCAGGGAAAAAGTTGGCAGCGGCGTACCGGAGGCAAAAAGGCGGCAACAGACTTTGACGAGGGGATGTTCTATGAAACCACAGACGGCAAAGAGATCCATCTTTTTGCCCGTACCACAGTGGGATTTATTGCAGACTCCGTTTCATCTGACGGCGGCATCACCTGGAGTCCGGGACACTCCAGCGGCATAGCTGCCCCCAATTCCCGTTTTTTCGTCCGCCGATTGAACTCCGGGGCTCTTCTTCTTATTTACAACGATCACCCCAAAACAAGGACCAGCCTTTCGGCGAAACTCTCCTTTGACGAGGGAAAAAGCTGGTCAAAAGCGCTGGTGCTGGATGACAGTACCGGCATTTCCTATCCTGACGCTGTTCAGCTTGCAGACAATTCCATCGTGGTGGTCTATGACCGGGGACGGGGTGACGCCCGTGAGATCCTCTGCGCCCGTTTCACCGAAAAAGATATCCTTGAAGGAAACGGCAAACTGCTCCTTTCCTTTGATGCCCCCACTTTTTTGCGGAATATCGTTTCCAAAGCTCCTGTACCGGAAAAGGAAAGCTATCTCAAAGCCCGCAGCCAATGGCAGCTTTGGGTAAAAGATCTTCTTGCCGTGTGGGACAAACACTGAAAAATACAGCTGTGTGAGCCAATTTCAAAAATTGCCTCGTGTATAAAAAATGTGCCGGGAGCTATTGCTTCACCGGCACAATTTTTTGCAGGATTTTCAGAGGTTCCTGATGGAAGCCTCAATGATCGCTTCTGCAGCCTCAGGCGCCACAGTGTCGATACCGGGCTGGACTTCATAGCCGCCCCGGGCAAAACACTCTTTCATGGGAACATAGCCTGAAGGTGACTGGGCAAGTTCAGCAATGAAAGTATAGTTGTAGGGACTTGCTTTGCGGATCGCTTCAGCAATGCCGTTGAAGGGTTCTCCGGGCAGACTGACAAAAGCAAGTTCATCGCCGATCTCAATGGCAGTCAGGCGGCATTCGTGGGAGGGAACGCTTTTGGCTTTGCAATCAAGAGCACGCTGGGCAAAATAGCGCAATGCCGCAGGAACCTTGTTCGCAAGATCCTGGCTTTCAAAGTCACCGTCTTTCTTGATGTCGGGAACGGTATCAAGGATGTGCTGAGCTTCTGCCACTTCAGCATCGGAAAGCTGACGGTGGGGAATGGTGACAGTGGTGTTCTTGATTTGAAGTTTATCTGCAGCAACAGGTTTCAAATCCTGAAGGGCATCCAGAACGATCCGTGCATAGCCTCTGCCCACCCGGACCGCTTCATGGTAACCGGTCTGGTTGATCTGCTGATGGAAGTCAAAGTGGTTGATATTACCTGAAGCATCATCCAGCACCAGAACGGGCAAGCTGGTTTTGAGTTCATGCTGAACAGCCTGAACAAAGCGTCCGTACCAGTCGGCAGAGACCAGATTTCCGCCGATGGTGTCGCCGTGGTTGGCGATGTTGCAGATCAAAGCGGCGATCCTTCCCCCCTGTTTGACGGCAAGAATATTGATGGTGCGGTCGTAGTCGCACTCAGGTTTGTCGATATTGGGGTTGCGCCAGCCGGGGTTGGTGACGATATCACCGCTGGTCATCCAGTAGCGGCGGACAAAACCGTAGGGATTGTTGAAAACTTTGGTTGCCTCAAGTTCCGCAGGGAGCAGACTCATAAAGGCACGTTTGAGGGCACGCACCGTTGATTCCACCACCATATCAAAGGCGTACTGAGTCACCTCATCGACCTGCTGCGGCTTGTTGAGGAACTTGGGCCCGGTATGGGTATGGGTGGCACAGATCAGCAGATTCTGATAAAGTTCAGCGCCGAATTCGGCTTCGATCTTTTCCTGAAGTTTCTCAAAAAGGACCCCCACGATACTGCAGAGTTCCAGAGAAACGACTCCGGCGCGTTTGCCGTCGATCTCCATAGCAACGACCTTGACAAAAAGATCGTCATACATGCCCTCGTTGGGACGCTCGTTGAAATAACCCTGAAGCCCCACTCCTGTGGGGGGAGTGATGATTTCCTGTGCATATCCGGCTTTGAACATTTTTTTCTCCTGTAAATTATGTTACTGATGTTGTCAGCTGATTTAATATATCGTCTGAGAAAATATTTGCAAGCGCTTTTTGTAAAGAGAGGTAAATTTTTAACTTTTTTTCATCAACGGCATTGCATATTAAGCAAAGTGTGGTATATTTTCTTCAACATTTTCCAAAATTTTCAGGAGAAACATAAATGAAAAGAGTTTTTTTGACCGCCGGTGCCATCTGTGCTGCACTACAGCTGGCTGCTGCAGAAATTCCTGTATGCACTTATGACAAACTTTCCAATGAAGGAACTTCTTTGAAAGTTGAGCCCAAACGTCCCCTCAGCGATGCGGAAAAAAATGCTCTTGCAGGAAAACAGCCAATTCTCTGTATGATCGGCGACAGTGTCACCTGGGCACAGGCAGGAGACCATTTTCGCGGCGAAATGCTTAAACTGATGCCTTATCTCGCCTTTGCCGGAACTCATACGGGGATCCTGGGGTACTCTCATGCAGGTGAAGGCGGCGACTCCACCCGGCGAGTTCTGCAAAGAGTTGCAGATCCCGAAAGGATCCCTGATGCGCCCTACTATCATCTTCTTATCGGCGTCAACGATGCCGGAGGTGCTAAAAAAGATGAACGCTCCGCTGCTGTGGCAGATGCTACCGTGGAGCGGATCAGACAAATCGTTGACGGTTTGCTGAAAAAGAAAGGAGTCCGCAAAGTCTTTCTGGGCTCTATTCTTCCCAGTCCCTTCGGCAAAAACGGAGAATCCACAGTCCGTGAACGAACCGGCTCACTCATAAACGCCAAGCTGCGGGCTCAGTTCAAAAACCTGTTCCCTGCAGACAAAGTGGTATGGATCGAATATGAAAAGCCGCTGCGGGCGCAGTTGGAATCATGGAAAAAACGTGAACATCTCCGGGGTGCCCATCCGACGGCAAAAGGTTATAAGATCGTGGCGGCACTGGCAGTGCCTGTTTTGAAAAGAGAGATGACCGTCAAGTCAACTTCACCTCAAAAGGGAGCTGTCGGCGTGGAAGTTGTCAACTTGTGGAACAGCAAAACAAACTGTTCCGCCCCCCTTCTTCCCGGATGGTATACACTTTCAATGGAGCTTGACAAGTGCAGTGAAGCGGCTTTCACGTTGTACTCCACCTCCCCCAAAGTCAAGGCATGTTTCAAAAAGAACTACCGTCTCAAAGGCAAGCCCGGCAGCAGGGTGCAGCTGAACTTCATGACAGGATATCAGGGGTACGGCTATGACCGGGCGCCCTTCAAGATCAACTTTACTGAGGGCAAAGCAGTTAAACTCCAAATCGAAAAGACCCGGCCTCTGCAGCGTGCCTCCATTTACGGAGCAGGGAGATTTATTGACACCGTTTCCCCCGTTGCCGCAGGAGAGATCCTGCTGCGGAAATGATTTGCTGCTGCCGCAAAACACAAAAAACAGTCAAGCCCCCCTTGGAAAAGGAGATGCCTGACTGTTTTTTATAGATAAAGAGGTAATTTCAAAACTCCTCAAAATTGTCAAAGCGCCCTCTTCTTCGATCTGATAAAGGGAGCGTTTTTCCGCCTTCGCATAAAGCTACGGCGGGACAAGCGCCTGTTACCTTACAGGTAGCACCCTCAAACTACCCTTTACAGCTCTTTGCGAATGGCATC
>JAFTIE010000200.1 GCA_017457065.1 Lentisphaeria bacterium | reverse complement strand
AGGGAAAGCCGCCGGGTGATCATTGAAACGGCGCTCGGGGGAGTCAGTCTGGCGGAAGATGTTGATCTGGAAAAATTGACCGATCTGACCGACGGTTACAGCTGTGCGGAAATTTATCACCGGTCCAATGGCGGCGGCATCTGTAATCTGGCACGGAACTTTGCCGGCAGACGCTGGGTGGAAAGATGCGAAAAGGATCCCGCCTCCCGTAATCAGGTGGAGTTGCTCCGGTGGAGCGACTTTGAACAGGCTCTCGCAGAAGTCACTCCTTCATCTGTGCGCGATGCCGACCGGATCGCCGGAAACGAAAAATTCCGCAATACTATGTCAAACCGTAAAGAAGAAGGTAAATAAAAGGTCTTCATTCTGTAAGAAAACCTCCTTTTTCCACTCTTTTCTGATTGGGAACACCTTCTTCTGCGCAGAGTGAGCAAACGGAAAAAGGAGGAGATTTTTCCCGTGAGTGGAGGAAAACGGCTCTGCTGCCACTGAGGAGTTTCGGAGCTGCAGCGGGGTTCTGACAGAAGTGAACAGGAGAATGAAAATGTTCGGCAATATGCGAAAAACAGCTGCCGGGTTGTCCGGTGTCAGCCTTTTCAGGGGAGTTGTCCCCACCATCGCCAGTCTGGCATTTATTGTCTACATCTCCTATCTGGGGTGGATGGCACTCGGACCTGAAAAACCTGTTCCGGACGAAAAAAGACAGGAAATCGCCCTCAGAGGCGCTGAAAAAATCGTTGAAACACTCCGGAAAGAACGCGGAGAGATCATGTCGGCTGTGCTGATGCATTTTGCCAACGACAGTTCTGATTTTGTGACCGACACCTTACGCAGTTTGCTGAACAGCAGCGGGATCCTTGATCTTGAGGATCGCTCCTTTGCTGAAAAACTGCGGAACAAACTCAACCTTGTCAACCGGGGAGCCCCCTCAAGGGAAGCTGCCTTGAAAGCGGCGCAGGAGTACAAAACGGACGGCATCATCTGGGGACGTATCGAGCGTTTTGAATCTTCATCCGGGGGCGCCCTGATCAAAGGACACTGGGAGCTGCTCAACGCCCGGACCGGCGCTGTTGTCATCAGCAGTATCATAGATGAAGACTCTGCCCGGCAGCTCCCGGCAGCGGTACACCGGGAAAAAAAGGAAAAAGGAGCACTCTCCGGAGATTTTTCCGCTTCTCTGCCTCTGCCGCTGCGCATCGCCGGATTTTTACTCTGTATGCTCATGCTCCCTTTGGTGACCTTTTCCTTCATCCGTACTCTGATCGCCAAAAGATCCAATAAGATCAATGCCGCCATGCTGGGGATACTGACGGTCATAGATCTGATCCTCGCCTGTTTACTGGTCAGCGGCGGTTTTGTCTCCCCTGCCGGGGTCTTTCTCTTTCTGGGGGCGGGAGCCGGCGGATTTTTTTACAATGTTTTTATGCTGAGTTTCGCAAAAAAACTTGAGTCTTGAGCTGAATTTGGAAAACTTATAAGGAATACAGACCATGCTTATCATCAAACAGATCCGGACCCGGGAGGATTTTCTGCTGGCGGAAAAGGCAGATCCTCAGGCATCTTCGCGGATTTTTCTGCTCAATAAGACGGACGGCAGGAGCAGTTTTTTTCCAATGACTCCTCTCGCCAAGGCAGATACCAAAACCTTTTTCGGTCTGCTTCCCAGACTCAATGCCACCATCTGGGAAGGGGGATATTATGTCAGAGATTTTTCCCTGGATATGAAGTTTGAAGGCTCTGTGGAAAATACCCTTTCCCCCAGGAAACTGCTGACCTCTCTCGCACTCCGGATCAACGGCATCGACATGGAAAAAGATGTTTCTCCTCTGACCGGTATGCTCCGCAACGGTGAACTTTATGATGAAGATTTGAAAAAAAAGCTCAACGGTGCAAGGGCAGATTTTTTCAGGAGCCTTTCCGCCGGACTCTATGATGAGGAAACCCCCAAAAAAGCCATTTTTGATCTGGCAGTGGATTCTTTTGCCAAATTTTTTCCCCCCTTCCGTGTGGAGATCCTTTTCGCCGATATGGATGAAGAACTGACCCCCGCCGAAAAAGAGTACAAGGAGGCGATGGAACAGCTTAACGCCAAACGCCGGGATATGGATCTTGAACTCAAAGAACGGCAGAGCCGGAGCGACTACGCCATCTCTCTTATGGAAATCGAGGAAAATGAAGAGAATATCAGAAATACGGTGACTCTGCGACAGCAGGAGCGGGAACTGAATGTAAGAAACAACGAACTTCAGCTCCGGCTTCTCAATGAAACCGCCGATGACAGGGTCGAGATCGAAATGCTGAAGCTTGCCCGGGAAAAGGCGGAAATCGCTCTGGAACTCAAACTTGTTGAAAATAAGATCCTCTCTTCTGCCAAAGAGCAGGAATCTGAAAAGATCAAACTGGAAATGCTCAGGGACCGGCAGCTGGAGGACGCCCGGGAGGCACAGCGCCGTGACGAGATCCACCGGAAACAGATGGAAAAGGTCGATGCGGAACTCCTGATGTTCCGGATGCAGACCGAAGAGATCAAAGCGCGTATCGGATATATGAAAACGCTCCCGGTCTCTGACGGCGCAGTATCTGAAGCACAGACGGTGCCTTCCATCACCAATGAAGCGATCCGGCAGCAGGAAAACCGGATCAGGATCCTCAATGACGCCCTGCTCAATACCGTTGCCGGGGTCAGGAATGAAGCATTGCTCGATATGCTTCAGGAAAAGAGTTGTACCCATCCGGTTGCCCTGAAGAAAGCTCTCTCCCCGGTCAGGATCTCTGCCCGGGATATCGCTTTGGATGAGCAGTTTGATGACAACGCCGTCAGAATCGGGGACAGAATGTACATCTCCTTTTCAACCCCTGTAAAAGGATATCTGACGCTTCTTTGCTTTACTGTTACAGGAAAGATCACTCTTCTTTCTCCCAATATCATAGACGGCACGGTCCTGCTGGAACCCGGAGTGGAGTACACCATGCCGGGCGGTGATTTTCTTCCCCGCCATGCTCTCCGTCAGCAGGGACCCGCCGGCAGGGAAAGGATCGCCGCTATCGTGGCACCCGAAGCCCTTGCAACTGTTCCTGAAGGGACCGGGGGACTGGCAGATCTGGAGGAAAGTCATCTTGCAACTGTCATCAGCCGTCTGCAGGAACTCCCTGCAGAGAGCTGGGCGGCAGGATATCTGGGATATACGGTGATGGATTGAGGTGGTTTCAAAACACAACCGCCGGAAATAAAGGAAAGGAAAAAAAATGGGGCTCTTGAGTAATTTCTTCATGTCTGCAAGTGAAAAAGACAAACTTGAAAAAACGAAGATGCGCCGGGTCACCCGGTGCGTGGAAAGAGTTATCGAAGGTTTGGAGGAAAAATCCGCCCTTCTCAACAAAGAGTGCAGCACTCTCTGGACCAGAGCAAGAGAACAGCTCATAAGCGGTCAGAAAAGTGAAGCCGCCGCAACTTTGCGTTTCTACAAGAGCAAAAATGTGTTGGGACGGCGGGTAGAACAGCAGCTCACACTGGTCCGGCACCGCTATGATACCATTACAGGCGCTTCTGACATGCAGACCATGGCAGGTGCCCTGAGTGAACTCGCCCGGACCATGGGGGTGGATGTGGATGCTCTGGAGTACTCCATGGAACAGGTCGCCGATGCTGCCATGGACAGCAGTGATGTGAATAAATCCATCAATGCCATCTTTGAGCGTGATATGGCAAAGCTGGATCGTGACCTCGCCGCAGGAGAGATCTCGGACGATGAGCTTATGAAAGCTCTTGAAGAGGAGGTCGCCGCTGCCGGAAACAGCAACGGTTCCATTGCCGACGGGCAGGAACGGCTCCGCAGTATCCTCAACGATAAAAAATAACCTTCTTTCCCCTGACGGAAAAGAAAGAGAGAGCAATGAGCAATTTCAACTACACCCGGAAACTCGAACACGAAAAAGCTGCGGAAAAAGCGATCCTCGCCGGTGACTATCAGACGGCGTTCATCCATACTGCCAAAGCTGCCCAGTTTGCTTTCAATCTGGCGGAGCAGTGTCAGGGATCCCTGCGCGAAGCTTACATCGTCAACGGAAATGTTCTGACCTCCATCGCCGAAGAGTTGAAACAGAAGGATCTTGCTTCTGCAAGCCGGAGCGTTTCCGGCAACAGTCAGACCGGTGATGAAAACCCGCCCTTCGATGCCGGTTCCACCCGTCTGGAACGTCCCGGAGTGCGCCTTGCCGACGTGGCAGGTATGGAAAAGGTCAAGGAAGAGATCATGGTCCGGGTCATCAATCCCCTGCGGGACCCTGAAAAGGCACGGGAGTATGATATTTCCGCAGGGGGAGGCATCATGCTTTACGGACCGCCGGGAACGGGAAAGACCTTTATTGCCCGTGCCGTGGCAGGGGAGCTGAATCTGCCCTTCTATGTGATCACTGCGGCTGATATTTTCGGCAAGTATGTAGGTGAATCCGAAACCAACGTCCGCCGGCTCTTTGCTGAAGCGCGGCGCAATCCCTTTTCGGTGATCTTCATCGATGAACTTGAAACGGTTTTTCCGAAACGGACTGAAAACATCCACGAAAGTACCCGGAAAGTCATTTCCATACTCCTTCAGGAGCTGGACGGCATCGACAACACCCGGAATCCCATACTTCTCATCGGCGCCACCAATACCCCGTGGCAGATCGACGAAGCCTTTTTGCGGACAGGACGTTTTGACTTGAGTGTTTACGTGGGGCTCCCCGATGGCTCCGCACGGGAAAAGATCATTGTCAACGCCTTCAAAAAGGTGCAGAAACCCGTTGACCGGGCAGGGATCGATTATCTGGTCTCCCACTCCGGCGGATACAGCGGCGCAGATCTCAAAGGTATCACCACAAGGATCAAGCAGTCTGCCTACCGCAAACAGGCGGGAGCTTTGGGAAAAGAGCTCTTTGAAGAGTGCCTGAAAGAGTATACGCCCTCCTGCAGTCCGGATATCAGCGAAAAGATAGCCGCCTGGGAAAAGAGTGTGGGCATCGTCCGCACGGAGTGAAAAAGAGCTGGGGGGGGGAAGGGAACAAAGGAATTTGAAAATTCTCTTTGGCTGTGCTATAGTAACTGCCAAGTCAGAAGAGTATCTTTATTTCAGGAGAAAACTATGTATTCATTTGTTGACACTCATGCCCATCTGATCCGCAATGTGGACTGGGCATTTATGGATAAGATCGCCGGATCCGGCATACTGGAACAGGCATGGCTCATGCACTGCCCCTGTGTTTCGGGAGGGATCCCCTTTGCCACGGAAGAGGAGGTCATTGAATGCGCCAAACGGTATCCCGGAATGTATCTCCCTTTCGGATTCATTGATTGCACAAAGGGTCCCTCTGAGGTGGAACGGCTGAAGGAAAAGGGGTTCACAGGCCTCAAAGCCATTTCCCCCGTCCGTGCCTACAACGATGAATCATTTTTCCCCGTCTACGCCAAAGCCGAAGAACTGGGGATGCCCATACTCTTTCATGTGGGGATCATGGCAAAAGGATTCTGGAAAAATATGGAGTCCCCGGGATTCCCCGGTCCCTGCAATATGAAGCCCTCCATGCTGGACACCATTGCCGATGCCTTTCCTGAACTGCAGCTGATCCAGGGACATCAGGGAGTGCCCTGGATCAACGAACTCTGGGAAGCGCTTTACTACTACCCCAATATCAGCTGTTCTGTGTGCGGTCTGGTCGATTACCAGTGGCTCATGGACCATCTGGATGACCGTGATTCATCAGGGAATGCCTTCAATCAGAGAATGATGTTCGGTGTTGACGGACTTTACGGAAAAGCTGAATACTGGTCCAATATGGAAGAGACGGCACGCTTTATGGAAGAGTTTTTTGCCCGGGTGGGGCGCACCCGGGCATGGGGAAGATGCGGAAAAGATTTCATGAAAGAGAATGCTCTCAGACTTTCTCAAAACTTCGGCAGGTGACAGAGTGCTCCGGGCGGATGGGTTTTCTTTGGAAAATATGCGCAGAGAAGGCGCAAAGGGGGAGAAAAAACACGCTCAATGCTTGATAAATCCCCCTTTCTGTGCTATTTTATGTAAATAACAGCCTAAACCTTGAAAAAGAAAGGATTTTACAATGAAAGTTATCTCTCCTCTCCAGAAAGTCCGGGCAGCTTATGCACCCAAACTTCCTCCTGCGCTCCGCAAAGGCGCCAATGTGGCAGTGACCGCAGGTGAACCCACCACCGCTGCCGACAATGTGGAGCAGATCAAAGCTCTCTTCCCCAACACTTTCGGCAGTCCCGTGCTGACCTTTGCCCAGGGAACAGGCACCGCCGCCGCCGCTCTCAATGTGGGTGTGATCCTTTCCGGCGGACAGGCTCCCGGCGGTCACAACGTCATCGCCGGTCTCTTTGACGGTATCAAATCCCACAACGGTTCCTCCAAACTCTACGGATTCCTCAAAGGACCCGACGGTCTGGTCAAAGACGAAGCTATGGAGCTCACTTCTGACATCATCGATGCCTACCGCAACACCGGCGGCTTTGACATCATCGGCTCCGGCCGTACCAAACTGGAAACTCCTGAGCAGTTTGAAGCTGCCCGCAAGAGCTGCGAAGAGCGCGGCATCACCGCTTTGGTCATCATCGGCGGCGATGACTCCAACACCAACGCCTGCGTGCTGGCTGAGTATTTCAAAGCCAACAAGATCGGTATCCAGGTCATCGGCTGCCCCAAGACCATCGACGGCGACTTGAAGAATGAGTGGATCGAAGCCAGTTTCGGTTTCGACACTGCCTGCCGTGTCTACTCCGAACTTATCGGAAACATCGGACGTGACGCCAACTCCGCCAAGAAATACTGGCACTTCATCAAGCTCATGGGCCGCTCCGCTTCTCACATCGCCCTTGAGTGCGCTCTTCAGACCCAGCCCAACGTCGCTATCATTTCCGAAGAAGTCGCTGAAAAGAAGATGACCCTTGACGAGATCGTCACCGGTATCGCCGACGTGGTCGCCGCCCGCGCCGCCAACAAGATGAATTTCGGTATCGCCCTGATCCCCGAAGGTCTGGTGGAGTTCATCCCTGAGATCAAGGTCCTCATCGCCGAACTCAACGATATTTTCGCTCATATCGACAGCGCCATCGCCGATGCCGATGCCGCCGCCAAGGTCGCTTTTGCTGAAGCCAAACTCACCGCCGGAAGTGCCAAAGTTTTCGCTTCTCTTCCCGACGGGATCCGCAAACAGCTCTGCAATGACCGTGACCCCCACGGCAACGTTCAGGTTTCTCTCATCGAAACCGAAAAGATGCTCGCCGAAATGGTGGGCAAGAAGCTGAAAGAGCGCAAGGCCGCCGGAACCTACACCGGCAAATTCGCCGCCCAGACCCACTTCTTCGGCTATGAAGGCCGCTGCGCAGCGCCCTCCAACTACGATGCCGACTACTGCTACAGTCTGGGTTACAACGCCGCCGCTCTCATCGGCGCCGGAAAGACCGGTTACATGTCAAGTGTCCGCAACACCATCAAGAACGCTGATGAGTGGATCGCAGGCGGTATCCCCATCACCATGATGATGAATATCGAGCGCCGCCACGGTGAAGACAAGCCCGTGATCCGCAAGGCTCTTGTTGAGCTTGACGGCAAGCCCTTCAAGACCTTTGCTGCCAACCGTGCCGCCTGGGCAGCTGAGACCAGCTACATCTATCCCGGTCCCATCCAGTACTTCGGACCTGCTGAAGTCTGCGACCTGGTCACCTGCACTCTGACCCTGGAAAAAGCTTGATCATGGCAGAAGTGAAACTTGACATCGATTATGTGGCAGATCTTGCCCGGCTGGAGCTGACTCCTGAGCAGAAGGAAACTTTCGGCGCCGATCTGGGCAATATCGTCAACTATATCGCAGAACTCTCTGAGGTGGATGTGGAGGGTGTGGAACCCACTGCCCACGCTTCTGCCTGTTCCAACGTATGGCGCGAGGATGTGGTGAAAGAGTCCTACCCCAGAGAGACCATGCTTGCCAACGCCCCCGGCGTGGTCAGCGGCGAACTGATCCGGCTCCCCCGGGTCATGCCGGGATCGGAGAGTTGATACTATGGCAGACAAATCATTTACAATCCACGCTCTGGCTGAAGAGCTGAAGTCAGGAAAGCTCACCTCCGTCCAACTCTGCCGTCGCTGCCTTGATGCCGTGGCGGCAAAGGATGGGGAAATCGGCGCTTTCATCAAGTACGATGCCGACAGGATCATGGCTCTTGCCGCTGAATCCGATGCCCGCCGTCAAAACGGCAAGGCTCTGAGCGACTACGACGGTATCCCCATCGGTATCAAGGATAACATCTGTGTCACAGGCGAAACCTGTTCCTGCGCTTCAAAGATCCTTGAGAATGTGGTATCTCCCTACGCTGCCACAGCGGTGGAAAAACTTACCGCCAAAGGAGTCATCCCCTTCGGCAGACTCAATATGGACGAGTTCGCCATGGGGTCCAGCTGTGAAAACAGCGCCGTGAAGAAAACCTGCAACCCTCTGGATACCAGCCGGGTCCCCGGAGGATCTTCCGGCGGTTCCGCCGCCGCTGTGGCGGCAATGTTCGTTCCTGCGGCTCTGGGCAGTGACACAGGGGGTTCCATCCGTCAGCCCGCCGCCTTCTGCGGTATCGTAGGCGTGAAACCCACCTACGGCCGTGTCTCACGCAGCGGACTGGTCGCCTTTGCCTCCAGTCTTGACCAGATCGGTCCCATGACCAATGATGTGGTGGACTCAGCCATTCTGACCGGTATCATCTCAGGCAAAGATCCTCTGGACTCCACCAGTCTGGATGAAGCTGTGCCCGATTTTGCCGCCGCCGCTCTGAAAGGAGCCCAAGCCAAAACTCTGGCAGGTGTCAGAGTGGGACTCCCCAAAGAGTATTTCGGCGCAGGATTGGATGCAGGCGTCAAAGAACAGCTTGACAAAGCCATCGAAAAGGTGAAGGCTCTGGGGGGAGAGATCGTTGATGTTTCTCTGCCGCACTCCAAATATGCCGTGACCGTTTACTACATCCTTGCCACCGCTGAGGCAAGCGCCAATCTGGCGCGCTTCGACGGTATGCGCTACGGAGCCCGTGTGGAAGCAGGCGACCTCAATGAGACCTACTTCAAGAGCCGGGGTGCCGGTTTCGGCAATGAAGTGAAACGGCGTATCCTGCTGGGAACTTATGTGCTTTCCAGCGGTTACTACGATGCCTACTATCTGCGCGCTCAAAAGGTGCGGACATTGATCCGCAAGGACTTTGCCTCCGCCTTTGAGAAGTGCGACATCCTCATGACTCCTGTGACCCCTGCTGTGGCGTTCAAATTCGGCGCCAAGAGCGATCCTTTGCAGATGTATCTTTCTGACATCTTCACCATCGCTCTCAATATCTCAGGGAACTGCGGTCTGAGTATGCCCTGCGGCACCGATCCCGAATCGGGAATGCCTGTGGGAGTCCAGTTCATGGCGCCCCATCTGGCGGAAGAAAAACTTTTTGAAGTCACCGCCGCCTTCGGAGCTGCTGAATGATCATCCTCGGTATAGACCCGGCGATCCGAACCACCGGCTACGGAGTGATCGACGCCGGGCCCGGGGGGAAGTTTTCAGTCATTGACTGCGGTGTCATCGCCAACTCCCAGAAGCTGCCGCACTCCCAGTGTGTGCGGCGGCTCCATCTGGGTATCTGCGAACTGGTGAACACATTTCACCCCGACTGCGCCGTTTTGGAAGAGCCCTTCGTGGGCAAAAACGCCGGGACTGCCATTATTCTCGGCATGGCACGGGGAGCCATACTTGCGGCATTGAGCATCAATGAGATCCCCGCCTTTGCCTATGCTCCCACTGTTGCAAAACGTGCCGCAGTGGGCAGAGGAAGTGCCACCAAAGAACAGATCGCCGTCATGATCTCGGCGGAACTGGGTATCGAAACAGATCAGATCCCCCTTGACAGCACCGATGCGCTGGCTCTTGCCATGTGCCATGCTTCAAGGGTTTTGCGTTCCGGAGCTGTTCCGGGGCGGGAATTGTAATTTTTATTCAGGGGGTGAGATAGAATGAGTTTCCGGGAAAATATTTCTGATATGACAACTCCCGCTCTCGTGGAGCAGATCACATACCACAACACCCTTTACTGGGAAAAGGGTGCTCCTGAAATCGCCGATGCCGACTACGATCAGCTCCTTGAAGAGCTGAAACGCAGGGACCCCGGACATCCTCTTGTCAACGCCATTTACACCCCCGGCGTGGTCTCTGAAGGCAAGGTGCGCCACAAGAGTCCCATGCTTTCCCTTGACAAAGCCTACTCCCTTGAGGCGGTTCTGGAATGGGGCGGCAAATTTGCCCGGACTCCTGATGAAAAACTCCTTGTCCAGCCCAAGTACGACGGTATTTCCGCCTCTTTTGACGGCAAGATCCTTGCCACCCGGGGGGACGGGGAAACAGGGGAGGATGTGACGGGAAAACTCCCCCTTATTGAACTTGAGTCACCCGGATACACAGGTCCCCTTGACCGTGCTGCCCGGGGCGAGATCGTCATCCGCTCCGACGACTTTGTGAACATCTACTCCCATATCCGCCGCAAGGACGGGGGCTTTTACAAGAATCCCCGCAACGCCGTGGCAGGGATCATGGGCTTGAAAGAGATCGATGCCATGATCGCTCAGGGGGCAAAGCTCACCCTGGTGGATTATGCTCTTATTTCCTTCGAGACAACTCTTGCGGACCTTCCTTCCCGGTGGGAGCACTTTCTTGAAGAACTGGCACTTCTCCCCTATCCCATGGACGGCGTGGTGATCAAATTTGCTGATAAGAGTTTCAGGGAGTCCCTGGGGAACACCGCTCATCACCCCAGAGGGGAGATCGCCTACAAATACTCCAATGTGAAGCGTGAAAGCGTGCTCCTTGATGTGGAGTGGAGCTTTGGCAAAAACAATCTGACCCCCGTGGCGGTCATGGAAAGCGTTGAATTTTCAGGCGTTACCGTCAAGCGTGCCACGCTCCACAACGTGCAGAACATCATCGACATGGATCTGCATATCGGCGATCATATCACCGTTGAGCGGGCAGGGGACGTGATCCCCTATATTTCCGGCTCCACTCCCGGTGAACAGCGCCGTTCCCCCCTGATCGACAGCTGTCCTGCCTGTGGAAGCGCTCTTGAAAGACGGGGACCGGAGCTGGTCTGCCCCAACCCGGAGTGTCCCGGGACAAGTCTCCAGCGCCTTGCCGCTGCGGTGAAGGCTCTTGATGTGGAAAATCTGGGGGAAAGCACTTTGAAAAAACTGGTCTCCG
The DNA here is from genome assembly GCA_017457065.1 of Lentisphaeria bacterium. Taxonomy (GTDB): domain Bacteria; phylum Verrucomicrobiota; class Lentisphaeria; order Victivallales; family Victivallaceae; genus UBA1784. Next base: position 3,991 of record JAFTIE010000200.1, on the reverse strand, counting down.
TCTGCCATGTCCGGAGTTTGAGCGACCTTTTCCGTCTCACAGCTGTTGATCTGCTTAAAGTGGAAGGCTTTGCAGAAAAGTCCGTTTCCAATCTCCTGAAAGAGCTCCAGCGGGTGCGGACCATGCCTGAGTATCAGCTTCTGGCATCTCTGAACATCCCCAACGTGGGACCCAATATTGCCAAACTGCTGCTGCAGGAAATGGATCTCCAAACTCTCAGAAGTGCCTCTGCCGACCGTTTGAGCTCCGTTCCCGGCATAGGTCCTGAACGTGCCAAAGCCCTCACGGACGCCTTTGAGTCAAGAAAAGAGGAAATAGACGAACTCCTTTCTGCAGTGACGCCGGTGCGTGAAAGTGTTTTGAATACAGGGGGACTCCCTACGGTCTGTTTCACAGGCAAGATGCCTGAAAAACGCTCCTATTATGTGGAACTTGCAAAGAGCAAAGGTTATGCTTCTGCCGACAGTGTGACGAAGGAACTTACCCTTCTGGTGGCGGCGGATGTCAGCGACAGTTCCTCCAAACTGGTCAAGGCACGGAAACAGGGTATCAGGATCATGAGCCTTGATGAGTTTCTCAAAGCCCCTTCCCCCGCAGGGGGACTCCCTGAGAGCGCCGCTCCTCAAGATCCTGAAGAACAGCTTGAACTTTTTGCTCCCCTTTCCTCTGATTTTTCCACTGCCCCAAATGAGAAAAAAACGGCAGTGGTTGAAGAAGAACAACCTGATCTTTTCTGATTTTTGATTTTTTTAAGGAATATCATCTGCTATGCGTTACAACCCCAAAAAACATCACCTGCCCATTTTTAAGGGTGCCGGGATCCTTTCCATCGACAAACCCGCCGGCTGGACCAGCTTTGACGTGGTAAACTTTTTGAGAAACCGCTACAATATCCCCAAAGTGGGACACTGCGGAACCCTTGATCCCGCCGCCACCGGACTGCTGGTGATCGTTCTGGGGGAATACACCAAATTCAGCGACAGGCTCATGGCTTCTGATAAAGTCTATGAGTGTACTTTGCGTTTGGGTATCGAAACCGACTCCTATGACCTTGACGGTGAAGTCATCGCTCAAAACGAGGTCAATGTCACAGAAGAAGAACTCCTTGAAACTCTGAAAAGTTTTGAGGGCGACCAGATGCAGATGCCGCCCATGGTCTCCGCCGTTAAAGTGGGGGGGAAAAAACTTTACGAACTGGCACGGAAAGGGGTGGAAATAGAGCGGGAAGCCCGTCCCATCCACATCAATTCCATCAAGGTGAACAAAGTGGCGCTGCCCGATTGTGAGTTCACCCTTGAGTGTTCCAAAGGGACCTACGTCCGCTCTCTCTGCCATGATGCGGGCGCCAAACTTGGCTGCGGCGGTACCCTTGCCGCACTGCGGCGGACCCGCAGCGGCAACTTTGACATCAAAGATTCCGTGACCATTGAATTTCTCAAAGAGCTTGAAGTTGACCAATTCAAGGCGCTTCTGGCAGAAAAACTTTCAACATTTGCCGGATTCGGCGGGAGGTAAGAGCCATGGGTAAAAATGAAGAGAAAAAACGCATTTCCATCGGTGCCATAGATCACGTTCTGGGAAATGCCCCCGGCATATTCAAGCTCTCTGATATTGCATCACAGCTCAATGCGCCCGGGGATGATGAACTTCTCAAACGCCTTGAAAAGCTTATTGACGGGGATGTGAACTATTTCCATACCGACGACTGGGAGTGCGAACTCAAGATGCACTATTTCTGCCGTATCCCCTTTGCCGTGACTCCGGAAAAGTGGGAGATCGAACAGGGAGTGCTCTTCCCCCCCAGCCGTCTGACCCCCTTTCTTACAGAAGATGTTTTTCCCTCTGATGCGGAGCTTCTTTACGATGATGAGCCGCTCCCCAAACGGGAGATCACCCTTCCTTTCAGCGAAGCGCTCCATTACAGCATGCTCATCGGACACGAGGAGATATTGGACTATCTTGAAGCTGACTCCGATGCCAACAGCAGCCTGCGGAGCCACCTTGCACCCACCACACTTGTCACCATGACCGTCTTTGACTGCCGGGAGCTCTACAGGGAGCTGGATTTCAAGGAAGGGGACGCCCTGATCCTGCAGTTGACCGACCCTGATGCCGGTGAGTTCGAGATCAACTACCGTCCCCTTGCCGAAAGAAGCGGACAAAGCCGGGGCAAGTGGATCCGGGATTACGAAAAGGCCATGGTCAAGGTGGTGGAAAAGTTCCGGGATTACCTGGAAGTTCCCCATCAGATCGGCTGGGCGTTCTATTACGGCGGTGAAGAGCTTGCCGGGGCAGGGGCTTCTGTGGAGGAATTCATGCAGGAGTGCGACATGATCGAAATGCGTACCGACGGCGACCACAGTGTGCTGGCACTTGTTGAATCAGGAGGCGATGAAGGCGAAGCCAAAGAGGATATTCTGCCCGAAGGACTTTCCATCTCTGCCGGTGAAACATCGGATTTCAGTGTCATGCTGAAACAAATCGGTTCTTCATTGAGTGCCGAGGAAGTAGACGGATTCATTCTTGACAACTGCGCCGCCCGGGATATGACCTTTGACCGGTTCTTTGCCCGTATCTTCCCCCACGGAGAACCGGAGTACGCCGATGAAGCGCAGGAAGCGGTCTTCCTCAATGTTCTTGAAGAGCGCTTTGAAGAGCTTTCAGGGAACTACAACCGTCTGATGGATGAAAGCAAAGCGCCCCTGCGGAGCACCATTATGGAAATGGTTGAAGAGCGCATGGACCATCTGGCAGCACATGACGACGATGAGGAACATGACCACGATCATTGCCATTGCCATGAGATGGAATCACTCTTCTCAGGACTCAACAGCATCCTGAAGCAGCTCAACACCGAAAGCTACGATCCTTCAGAAGAGGAATTGGATCAGCTCAGAGCCAAAGTCGAGCAATACGCCGACCGCCTGGAAAAACTTCTGGACTGAAGTTTCGGGAAGCCGGAAAAACGCTCCCTTTATCAGATCGAAGAAGAGGGCGCTTTGACAATTTTGAGGAATTTTGAAATTGCCTCAAGCATTGAAAGAATTTTCAAAAATTTTAAAATAGATGTTTGCAATTAAATCACATAGGGGTATATTATCCGTAAGGTGCTGTTTTTGTGCAACGTATGCAAATAGAGGATGCCGTTGAGCGGCACAAATGTTTTTTCGCCTGGAAGTTGAGTATAAACTTAAAGAAAGGGCTTTGCCCGGAAAGGAAATATTTTATGAGAATCATCTTTCTTCCTTGTCTTGCTTTGTTGATAACACTTTCCGGATGTACGATTTATGAAGGTGTGCATCTGGATCCTTTCCATCCGGATGTCATTGTTATTGATGATGCTCATCGCGGTCCCCGGCATCGTCCCCGTCCGGTGCATCACCGTCCCCGTCCGGTGCATCACCGTCCTCATCCCCGTCCTGCGTATCATCGTCCTGCCCGTCCGGTGCATCATCGTCCGGCACCTGGCAAATATGACTATCGCAAACCGGTAAAATATCATACCAGCCGTCCGAATCGTCCGGGACACCGTCCTTCTGTCAGCAGACCCTCTTACAGCCGTGGTCCGTCACGTCCCTCTTCCGTGAGCCGTCCCTCAACTGCCGGTCGTGGAACATCTGTGAGCCGTCCCTCTTCCGTGAGCCGTCCCTCTTCCGTGAGCCGTCCCTCTTCCGTGAGCCGTCCCTCTTCCGTGAGCCGTCCCTCAACTGCAAGCCGAGGCACTTCTGTGAGCCGTCCGTCGACAGCGAACCGTCCTTCTGCCAATGCAGTCTACAGTACCGGACGCACAAGTTCTGTGAGCCGTCCGTCGACAGCGAACCGTCCTTCTGCCAATGCAGTCTACAGTACCGGGCGCACAAGTTCTATGAGTCGTCCCTCAACTTCTGTGAGTCGTCCTTCAACTTCCGGTACCGGCACTTCTGTGAGCCGTCCGTCGACAGCGAACCGTCCTTCTGCCAATGCAGTCTACAGTACCGGGCGCACAAGTTCT
>JAFTIE010000199.1 GCA_017457065.1 Lentisphaeria bacterium | reverse complement strand
GGGAGCGTTTTTCCGCCTTCGCATAAAGCTACGGCGGGACAAGCGCCTGTTACCTTACAGGTAGCACCCTCAAACTACCCTTTACAGCTCTTTGCGAATGGCATCGAAAGTCATTTTTTGAATGACTTTTGAAATTACCTCTTATGATAATCTCTAAAGTACCACCTTTTCCGGATTTTTCAAGATACGATATGATCTTTTTCCTCATTTATCACGAAAGGACTTGAAAAATCAGCGATTCTGTGGTAAATTGTGTCAGGTACTCTTATAGAAAGGATATAAAGCAATGCCCCGTTTGACTCCGGAAAACAAGGAATTCCACACCGCGCAGATGCGTGAGAACATCTGCCGTGTTTTTGCCGAGATGTTCGCCGCCAAAGGTGATGTTTCCATGGAACATCTGGCTGAAAGGATGGGCATTGCAAAAGGAACCATCTACAATTACTTCAAAGACAAGGGCGAGCTGACCGCCGCCGTAATGGAAATACGGCGGCAGGCCATGAGTGAACAGATGGAAAAGTTGATCCGCCCTGAATTTCCGGCGGCAGTTCAGTTGGAAACACTGCTGAGGATCATGTGGGAGGATTTCACCACCTACCGTCATCTGCGCCTGGAGTATCTGCGCAGTAATCCTGTCCGTCATCTGCCGCCCCGCCCCCGTTCCCTTGATATTCTCAAAAAAATCGTTGAAAAAGGGATGGGCAACTCGGAGTTCCGTTCAATGGATGCAGAAGAAGCTGCACTTTTCATCTTCTGTTCCATGATCGGCAAATTCCGCCATTTTCTGCTCAATAACATTGAAGCGGACATTGAAAAAGAGATCCGTACTTCTCTGGAGTTTCTTTTACCGGCATTGAAAAAATAATTTCCCGTTTTCCAACCATTTACAGGAGCAAATATCTATTATGGCAGAAACAGTTTCTCTTGAACGTCTTCATAAAGAAGAGAGGATCCTTGTCACCGCCCACAGGGGTAATTCAGTTGCATTCCCTGAAAACACCCTTCTTTCCATGACAGAAGCTGTGAAAGCAGGCGCTGACTTCATTGAATTCGACCTGCGTTCCACCAGCGATCATGTGCCTATACTGCTTCATGATGAAACTCTGGAACGCACAGCCAATGTGCCGGGGACTCCGGAAGAAAAGAGTTTTGCTGAGCTTAAAAAGATCAATGCCTCCTGGTTCCGCTATCAGCGCCGCCAGTCTGCTCCTCTGGAAACTCAGATCGAGATCCCCTCTTTTGAAGAGATCCTTGATGCTCTGAGCGACAAGGCGGCAATGAACATCCAGATGTATGTTGATGATCCGACAGCCTTGAAAGAGGCTTGCCGCCTTTATAAGAAGTATGACATGTACGACAAGGGATACATGACTATCGCAGATGAAGAAGTCGTTGAAGCGGTCCATGCCATTGACAAGGATATCGCCATCTGCCTGACACCGGGGTGGAGTGAACGCATCACCGAAGCAAGCCAGCGCCGTTGTGCGGCATTGGGCTGCCGTTTCTTCCAGCCCATCCGTTCCACCTTGACTCCGGAACTGCTTCAGCTTTCCCGGGAACTGGGGCTGCGTGCCAACACATTCTATGCGGACACTGAAACGGATTTCGCCGGACTCTACAATATGGGAGTCCAAGGTATCATGACCAATGCCCCTGCCCGTCTGGTGGAGTGGCTCAAACTTCAGAAATAAGGAATTTTTTCTATGAAACGGATCATTTTCCCCGAAAAGTGGACCACCGATGAGTGGTACGGCTTCAAGCGTTATCACTTTGAATTTGAAAATTGCAAAGCGTGGATCGCCGAACCCAAATATCCTGCAGGTGACGGCCGCTGGAGCTGGTGCACCGTCTGGCCCGAAGCCTATGTCAGACGCGTAGGCATCGTTGATCTGCTGGAACATGGATTCTACCATGTTCACATCGACGCCTTTGCCTTCCGTGCCAGTCCGGAAGGGGTGGCTGTCATGGGCAGATTCCACGATTTTCTGGTCAGCATGGGACTTTCAGAAAAGACCAATCTGATCGGCATGAGCTGGGGGGGATTTTTCTCTCTGCGTTACGCTGAAACCTTCCCGGAACGGATCGCCGCCATGTATCTGGACGCTCCTGTCTGCAACGCCGCTGATCCGGCATGTGCTGACGGCGAGCGTACAAAGTCCATTCTTGAGAACTGCAAGATGAGTTTTGAAGAGATGACAAAATCCAAGCTCAACCCCCTCAACAATGTGGAAGCTCTGGTCAACGCCCGTATCCCCATGATGGCGGCAATCGGCGAAACGGACCAGTCGGTGAACAACGACACCAATTTCAACATCCTTGAAAAGAGGATCATCGAACTGGGCGGCTCCATCAAGACCATCCGCCGCAACTACTGGGGACACCATCCCCACGGCTTCGACGACACAGAAGAGCTTCTTGCCTTCCACTGCAATGCAAGGATGGAGTGATTTCTTTTTTCCCGGGGAGCAAGGGGGCTTGCGGGGCGGCGCACCAATTATGTCAGAGTTGTCCGACAGGTCTGACATCTCCGTAAAAGCGCCGCACCATACGCTCATGCACACTCAGAGCGCTTTTCAGTACCGGGAGGGGCGTTGTCAGCTGTCAGATCACAGAAAGTTTTCCTTTGATACGTTCAAGTTCAAAGGAAGCATCAGTTACCAGTTCATCGATAAGCTCTCTTACCGGAAGCACTTTGTCAGCCATTCCCACAGATTGTCCTGCCATGACTGAGCCGTAGTCGATATCTCCATCGACCACAGCACGGCGCAACGCCCCCATCCAGTATTTTTCAACCTCTTCCTGAGCTTGCTGGCGGTGAATGGTTCCGGCTTCCATCTCTCTGAGAAGTCGCAGCTGAAGCTTGCCGAACTCCTGCATACCTCTGTTGCGCAGTGCACGCACTGCCACTACAGGCAGCGCAGAGTCATACTGAGGAGTGGAAACAGCATCACGGGCATTGGCACGGCGGAACGCCTCTTTGAAATTGGCGTGGGCTTTGCACTCTTCAGTCATAACAAAACGGGTCCCCAGCTGAACTCCTGCGGCGCCCATCATCAATATATGTGCAACCATTCTGCCTGTGGAAATACCTCCTGCCACAAAGATCGGCAGCTGATCGCCCACCTTGAAAAGCACCTGCTGCAGAAGCACCATGGCGGAAACGTGTCCGATGTGACCGCCCGCCTCGCTGCCTTCAAGAACCAATGCATCGGCTCCGAAGCGGATCATGCGCTCGGCAATGGAAAGTGTGGAGGCAAAGCAGAGGACTTTTGCCCCTGTAGCTTTGGCGGCTTCAACCTCTTTTTCTTTGGGGAAACTGCCGGCAAAAACGATGTAGTCCACGGGGTTGTCTTTGATCATCGCCAGATGCTCTTTGTAAGCCGGAGCAATGGTGATCAAATTCACAGCAAAGGGATTTGAGGTAAGAGAACGCAAGGTTTGGATCTGTTGCTGCAGAACATCTGTCGGAGCGTTGCCTCCTGCCAGACATCCGAAAGCGCCGTTGTTGCACACCGCAGCCACCAGCTGGGGCTCAGAAACCCAGGTCATAGCGCCACAGATGATGGGGTAGCGGCTCCCCAGAAATTCACATCCTCTGGCAGCAAGATTACTGAACATCTTATTTTCAGCCATAATAAAAAAACTCCTTTGTAAAAGTCTCTATTCTGATTGGTTGTTGAGGCAATTTCAAAACTCCTCAAAATTGTCAAAGCGCCCTCGCTTCGATCTGATAAAGGGAGCGTTTTCGGCTGTTACCTTGCAGGTAGCAGCCTCAAACTACCCTTTACAGCTCTTTGCGAATGGCATCTTTGTCATTT
>JAFTIE010000198.1 GCA_017457065.1 Lentisphaeria bacterium | reverse complement strand
GGTGGGGGATACGTTGCCCATGCTTTTCCACATCGGTGACCCCTATCAGGACTACTCCGCCCCAAAACGGCTGGGGCGGGTTTTGGATATGATGCCCCATCTCAAGGTCATAGCCGCTCATCTGGGGGGATACCGTGCCTGGGCTGAAGGAGAGAAATATCTGGTTGGCAGAGATCTCTGGCTGGATTCTTCAAGTACCATCGGTTATCTGCCGCCTGAAAAGGCAAAAGAGATCATCCTTGCCCACGGCTGCGACAAGGTTCTCTGGGGAAGTGATTATCCCGCAAGAAGGCACAATAAAGCTGTCGAGGATATCAAACTTCTGGGGCTTACTTCTGAACAGGAAGCGATGCTCTTTTACCGTAATGCGGAAAAGTTGCTTTTTTCAATGAAGTCCAGCACCTGATCGACGCTGATCTCTGCGACGCAGCGGCATGTTCCATTATTCATATATGGACAGCGCCAGAAACAGTTTTCACAACTGCATGGTGTACTGACCACTACCGGAGGAACGACCCCCGGGGGCAGGTGTTTCTGTTCCGGATAGGGCAGAAACCATCCCGGCTGTCCCCGTCCGGAAATGGCAAGTGCGGGGACTCCGGACATGGCGGCAAGGTGGATACCTCCTGTGTCATTTCCCAAAGCGCAGCGGGCATGAGAGACTGCTCCTGCAAACTCTTCAAGAGACAAGTCTGCCGCAACAACTCTTTTTTCAGCAGGAAGCATACGGGCGATACATTCCATCTGCTCTCTTTCTGCAGGAGTCCCGGTGATCAGATAAAAAGGACCATCAAGGTCATTGAGAAGTTTTCCCCACTTTTCACTTTGCCAACAGCATTTTTTCCCTTTCCCACTGCCGGGAAAGACGCAGACATACTCCCGGAAACGGAGTTTTTCCGGGGGCGAAAAGATGCCGGTGAGCCATGGATTTTCCGCTTTGTATTGAATATTGCACTGATGGGCAAAACGGGCATTGCGTTGGAGTTCATGTTCGCCGTGGAGATATTTTACTTCAGCCGCACGGGAGGAGGAAAAGAGTTTCAACAGCTTGGGCTGGAGATGGAAAGAGGTCGTTTCAAAACGCACAGTTTCTTCAGGAGCTGCCGCCATTGAGAGAAGCTCTTCAACAAAAAGTTCCCGGTAGAAGCGGGGCTGGTACACCCGTTTTACCTTTAATGAACGTACCGCATCAAGCATCCGGGAACGGTAACGGGGATCGTTCAAAAATTTTCCGGGAGCAAGGGGAATGAGCTCTGCATCAGGAAATATTTTTGCACACAAAGGCGCCCAGAGTTCGTTGATGAGAAGATAATTCTTTTCGCTTTGGGAAAAGAGGGCTCTTGCGTAAGGAGCAAAAAGGGCAAAATCCCCGATCCGGTCAAGGCGGATCACCAGAGTACCGCTTCTTTTACCTGACGGCAAAGAGCGCATTTTTGCAAGACAGAGATCTTTAAGGAGTTGAAACTTTTGAGTTGATTTCATGGTTTGGACTCCTTTGAGCACATAAGAAAAGGGATCAGCTTTCCGGCATTGACTTCAAGAGACCATTCAACAGCTTTGTTCCTCGCCGCTTTACCCATTTGTTTTCTCAAAGCCGGATCTGCGGCAAGCTGCTGCAGATTGCGGCACCACTCTTCAGGTGTTCTGCACAGGAATCCGGTTGCCCCGTCCTCGATCACCTGACAGTTTTCCCCTACGGGAGCTCCGAGAGAAGGGATCCCTGCGGCGGCATACTGGATCAGTTTATAGGCAGATTTGCCTCTGGCAAAGGATTCATCCGGCAGAGGCATGATGCCAACATGGGAGCGGCTGATCAGTTCTGCTTCATCGGCTTCGCTCCACTCCACGCTTCTGCTTGGGACTCCGGGCAGGGAGCACCAGGAACTTTTGCCGATCATCAGTAATTCAAAGTCGCAGCACTCAGCCATTTTTTTCAAAACATTCCGGAACGAAGTCAGGTAGTGAAATGTGGCAGGGGATCCGATCCAGACGGCAGTGAAACGGTCGAACTTTTCTTTGGGAGCTTTGTCGTAACGGTCAAGATCTATGGCTGTCGGTATTTTCAATATGTTTGCATTGATATTTTTGAAACGTTCAACGATGAGATCGTTGGCGGCAACGACCCCTGAAGCATATTTGACGAGGGTGTCGTATTTATTTTTCAGAGTGGGGAGCTTTGCATATTTTTCCCAAACCGGATCATCAAAATTGAGAAAAAAGGGGCGTTTTTTCAAAGCCGCCAGATCACACCATGCCCAAAGCATGGGGAAGAGTTCATATTCGATCCAGAGCGGGATATGACGGGGCGTGTCAGCAAGTTCCTTCACTCTGCGGAAGATGCCGCGGGGAAGTGATGAAAAGCTCTTGCCTTTTCCGGCGTAGAGCCGTTCCAGATAGGCGGTATCAAAAAAGGAGTGTATGCCGATTTGTATGCCTGCTTTTTCAAAAAAAGGCTTGTATTTGAAAAAACGCAGTCTGCTGGAGGCTCCGTTTTCCGCATAACGGCAGAATATTTCCAAACGCTTCTCTGAACTCATTTGTATTTTGCCAGCATTTTTGAAATCTGTTCACGCAGTCCGATAAGACGTTTCTGTTGAAATTCCGTAAAATTCTTCTCTGCCGGAGTGTTTTGCGAAAGGAACTCCAGATAATTGTGCAGTTCCAAAAGGTCGCACAAACATCTTTTCCCGAGACAGCGTTTCAACGCAGTGTCGTTATCGGGAACGTCCAGAAAGTCTGCACATCTTGCCAGAAGTTTTGCGTAGGCGCAGCCCACCGGCAAAGCGGCATAGTGGAGTTCCGGAGTTATGGCACAATGAATATTCCACCGGGAGGCGAGAGCATCGATGGATTCAACGATATGTTCCCCCGGGCGTCTCCCCTCCTGCAGATCTCCTGATCCGCGCTCATCATCCTCTTCTTCCGGAAAACGCAGATAACTCCACGGCGTGATCACGTTTGAGTCTGCCGGCATTTCAGGCATCAAGTCCCTTTGAGAGGCAATGGTATTGCTGATCATCTCCTCTTCACCCGGAAGATCAAGACATTGGGGGAGAGTCCGGAAATAACAGTTGATCCGGCGTTCATCGCGCCGGATCTCCTGCTCCCAGCGGAATTCATCCCAATTCCGGTGGTGTGTACGGGGATTGCTCATTGATCCTTCTGAGAAGCGTTGTCCAGTTTTGCCACGTCATCAGCAGCCGGAGCATCGCCCCAGAGTCCTTCCAGATTATAGCGTTCGCGCATTTCCGGGGTCATCAAATGGACCAGCACACTGCTGAAGTCGATCAGATTCCATCCGCCTGTACCGACACCATCGGTACGGGTCGGGTGAAGTTTGTATTCATCGCGCACCCGGCGCTCCATTTCCGAGCAGAGGGCATGAAGCTGAGGCTCTGAGTTCGCCGTGGCGATCACATAGTAATCTGCAATTGACGAAACTGTCCCCACTGAAATGACTTTTACATTTTCAGCCAGCTTGTCATCGGCGCACTTTGCACAGAATTCAGCCAATTCTTTCGGGGTGGGCATCGTCACATTTTCTTTCGTCATTTTGAACTCCTTAAATTATGGTAAAGACCGTGTCTCCGGCAGTACTCTGCCACCGGAACGGGTGTCATGGATATAATATTATCCCAGTTTGCAGATTTTTCCATTGAAAATCTCAAGTTTGTTGAAGATATTTCAAAAAATTTTCCGTCAAGACATCCGGCAAAGAGCTTTTCAGCTGATTCAAGAGGAAAATGTTCTTTCAAAACTTCCAATGTCACATCATATCCGGGACGGGGATAAGTCAACACCTCAAAGCGTGCTGCAAGTTCCTGCGCCCTGTGCCACCGGTGGAGTTCCAACAGGGAGTCTGCTCCGATCAGAAGTTGAAATTTTTCCTCTCCGGTGCTGTTCAAATCTTCAAGGATGTCGAATGTATATGAAGGTTCTCTGCGCCTGCGGTATTCCAGATCAGAAACGATATGTCTTTCCAGACCTGCCGTCAGAAGGCGGGTCATGTTGTACCTGTGGAAAAAACTTTCTCTGCGACCGTTGAGTTTATGAGGCGGCAGGAAGGCGGGAGCCCACATGATCCTGTTGCACCTGCCGGAAAGGAGTGCGCCCTGAGCGACTCCCAGGTGTCCGGCATGGGGCGGATCAAAACTTCCGCCGAAAAAAACTGTTGACATATTGATTTGTTCCTTGAGTTTCCGGTTTTGTTTCAACAGATAAGATAACAGCAAAGAAGTTCCATTTCAAGAAATTTTCTGAAAAAAAACGTTTTTTTGCTTGACATTTTGCTTTTAATACCATATTTTTAAAAGCGGAGGCAGGGGATCCTTGAAACGGTCGTCCTGGATGAATGACTGAAGGCACTCCGCAGAAAAAACAGGAGATGAAATGAAAAGATTTTTGATTGCAGTATTGTGTGCAGGAGTTATGGTCGGCGTCTGGAGCGCAGAGAAGAAATCCACCGGAGTGAAATGGGAAAATGATATCCTGAGCGCTCAAAAAAGTCTCAAAGGCGCAAAGCAGAAATGTATATTGCTCTATTTTACAGCTCCAGGTTGGTGCGGTCCCTGCCGCATGTTGGAAAAAGGCCCTTTGGCAACGGCGGAATTTGCTGCCGTTGTCCGGAAAAATGCGGCTGTCAAAGTGGATTTTTCCGACCGGAATAAAATTACAGAGGGACAGCGGAAACTCCTGAGGGAATTTGAAGTTCAGGGATTTCCCACTTTGATCGTTCTTGACGCCAATGGAAAAGAAAAAGGACGGCTCGTGGGGTATCTCCCCGAAAAGAATTTTTTTGCGCAACTTGACGGGCTGATGTCTGGCAAGGGCAAAAACAAATAAGAGTTTGAAAGTGTATGGTCAGGCGTTTTTTTCTCTGTTGTCTGCTGCTGAGTGTCTTAATGCTTCTGCATGGAGCAGAACCTTTTGAGTGGAAGGCTGAAACAGTTGACGGTCAGCTGGCTGTTACGGTACAGGTTTCTCCCGGTTACTATCTGACACTGGATACTCTGGTAACTGAGATCAAAGATGCCGATGGTAAACTGCCGCCTGTCATTTCCAAACCGCCCCGTCAGGAGATCAACGATCCGGATACAGGGAAGAGCTTTATTCTTCCTGAAGGCGTGTGGAAATGGGTTTACGGCGGAACACCGCCCTATGAGGTCAAGGTTGCCTTTCAGGGATGCCGGAAGGGAGCTCCCGGTGAAGCTGCCGTCTGTCTTATGCCTCAGGAACTGCAACTGACCGGGATCAAAAAACCTGCAGCTGAGCTTGAGAGCAGAGCAGTCAGGCAATTTTATCACAACTGGAAAGTTGTCAAACAATACTCCGGTGCGATGGATAAAAAAGAGTTTCTGGCTTTTCTGGAAAGAGCCCCGAAAGAGCTTGCTGAACAGAAAAGTATGTTTGCAGACCGATCCATCTGGATGGTCATATTTTTGACCATACTGGGGGGTATCGGGCTCAACCTGACTCCTTGTGTGCTCCCAATGATCCCCATCAATCTTGCCATTATCGGCGGGGGAGGGGATAAGAGGCGGTGTGTGTGCCGGGGGGCTCTTTACGGAATGGGAATGGCTGCAGCTTACGGTGTGCTGGGAGCTGTTGTTGTTTATACCGGGAGCAGTTTCGGTACGCTGAATTCTTCAAGCTGGTTCAATTTCGGTGCAGCAGCGGTCTTTGTTGTTTTAGCCATTGCCATGCTGGGCTTTTTTGATTTGGATCTTTCCCGTTTTTCCAGGATAACCCCCGGAACCATCAAAGGCGGGAAAGATATCGCCGCCTTTGTCATGGGCGTTTTTGCCGCACTTCTTGCCGGAGCATGTGTGGCGCCCGTTGTCGTAGGTGTCATGCTCTTTGCCGCAGGACTTTACGCCGAAGGCAATATGTCAGCGCCCTTCATGGGACTCTTTCTCGGTATCGGCATGGGATTGCCATGGCCTCTTGCTGCCGCAGGACTCGGCGTGCTGCCCAAACCCGGAAAGTTTATGGTCGCTGTCAAGTATGTTTTTTCTGCTCTGATCATCTGCGGCGCCTGTTATTACGGGTATCTCGGCTGGAGTTTGCTGCCGGGAAATTTTTCACCTGATGCTGAGATCACCAAACTTGCCGAAGCAGGTCGCAGGGCAAAAGCTGAAAACAAAAGGGTCGTTATCGATTTTTATGCAACCTGGTGTAAAAATTGCATGGCGATGAAAAAAAGTGTTTTTACTGATCCTGAGGTGCAGAAGGCTTTGGAAAAGGTCGTTTTTGTTGAGTTTCAGGCGGAAAAACCGGGGGATCCGCTTATCGCTCCCCTGCTGAAGCTGTGGAATGTTCCGGGATTTCCGGCATTTGTGATCGCTGAGCCTTGAAAAAAACTCCTGTGAGTGTTATATTAAGGAGATAACATCTTAAACTTAAAATCAAGGAGTTTTTATCATGGTCGACGATTTCAAGAGTCAGGAGCTCATGGACAAGATTGTCAGTTTGTGCAAACGGCGCGGATTTATTTTCCCCAGTTCTGAGATTTACGGCGGGTTCAACGGCTTTTGGGATTACGGTCCCTATGGCTGCCGCATGAAAAGAGCTGTTGAAGCTCTCTGGTGGCGCGAAATGGTTGAGACCCGCGACAATATCGAAGGTCTTGATTCAACCATCATTGCCAATCCCACCATCTGGAAGGCTTCCGGTCACATCGACCAGTTCAGCGACCTTATGACCGACTGCAAAAAATGCAAGGCACGTCACCGGGTGGATCAGATGGAAGATCCCACCACTTGCCCCGCTTGCGGCAGCAAGGACCTGACCGAACCCAAAGAGTTCAATCTGATGATGAAGACTTTTGTTGGACCGGTCTTTGATGATGAGCACATCGCATATCTGCGTGCCGAATCCTGTCAGCCCATCTTTGTTGACTTCCACAGTGTGCGTATCGCCGCCCGTCAGAAGCTCCCCTTTGGTGTGGCTCAGATCGGTAAAGCATTCCGCAACGAGATCAACCCCCGCAACTTCACATTCCGCAGCCGTGAATTCACCCAGATGGAAATGGAATTTTTCTGCGACGGTGAAGAAGGTATGAAGTGGTTTGAATACTGGAAGGAACAGCGGATCAACTACTACCGCAACAAACTTGGCTTCACCGATGATTTCATGCGTATTTATGAACACGAAAAGCTTGCCCACTATGCCAAGGCTGCTATCGACATCGAAGTCAAGTTCCCCTTCGGCTGGGGCGAACTTGAAGGTGTCCACCACCGGGGTACATGGGATCTTTCCCAGCACAGCAAATTCTCAGGCAACGATCTGAGCTATGTGGACCATGACAACCGCCGTACTCTGATGCCCACCGTTGTGGAAACCAGTGTGGGACTTGACCGCACCATCCTCGCTCTGCTGGGCAAGGCATACGATGAAGATACCGCCGCCACCAAGAAGGAAGGTATGGAAGAAGATGTGAGGATCGTCCTTCACCTGCCTGCTCTTGTGGCTCCCATCCAGGTGGCTGTGCTGCCCCAGTCCAAGAAACTCAAAGAGAATGCTGAAGCTCTCTACAAGACCATTTCCCGCTATTTCCGTTCCGAATACGACGAGACCGGCAGTATCGGCAAGCGTTACCGCCGTCAGGATGAGATCGGTACTCCTTACTGCGTGACCTTTGACTTTGATTCTCTCAATGACAATGCAGTCACCGTCCGTGACCGTGATACCATGCAGCAGGAACGTGTCAACATCACTCAGCTGCGTGATTATCTGGAAAATAAGATCGGTTTCTGATTTTCCTATACAAGGAAGGGCTGAAAAGATCTCCAATGGTTTTTTCAGCCCTCCTTTTTTACTGTTTCTTTTTTATATCGGTCTTTTCAGATCATGGCTACTTTGACCTCCGGTAAAAATCAGATGGATATGTGCAGCGGTCCGCTTTTCAGCAAGATCGTTCTTTTTGCCATCCCCCTTATGCTTTCGACAGCGCTGCAGCTGATTTTTCATGCTGTTGACGTCATGGTCATAGGGCATTATGCAAGCCACGAATCCATGGCGGCTGTAGGTGCTACCGGCACTCTCAATGTGATGGTCGTCAATATTTTCGGCGGTCTTTCCGCAGGTGTCGGTGTTTTTGTCGGCCGCTATTACGGCGCCCATGACCAAAGGCGTTTGAGCCGTTCCATCCACACCGGCATGGCGTTTGCCCTTTGGGGGGGTATCGTTGTGACCATATTGGGACTGTTGGCAGTCAAACCCATATTGATCGCCATGCAGACGCCAACTGAGATCCTGCCTAAAGCGTGTGTTTACTCCTGGATCTATTACTCTGCGCTGCCTTTTCAACTTGTCTACAACATCGGCAGTGCCATCATGCGTGCTGTGGGCGATACGAAACGTCCTTTGTACTATCTGACCATTGCCGGTGTCTGCAATGTGATACTCAATCTTTTCTTTGTTATTGTCTGCAAGATGGATGTTGCCGGCGTTGCTGTTGCAACTGCCATATCTCATGTGATTTCCGCAGTTCTGCTGGTTCGTGCCATGCTTAACAATGAGAAAAATATCCGCTTTTACTGGAAAAAGATGGGCATTGACAGTTCTTTGATGAAAGATATGCTGAAAATCGGTATCCCGGCAGCGATCCAGAGTTCCTTTTTTTCTCTTTCCAATCTGATCATTCAGTCCTCCATCAACTCCTTCGGCTCCTACGCCATGGCGGGCAGTACCACAGAAGGCGTGGTGGAGTCGATCCTTCATGTCTGTTCAGTTTCCTTCTTCCATACATCGGTAGCCTTTGTAGCCCAGAATCGGGGTGCCGGCAATTATAAGCGGGTCCTTCACAGTATCTACGGCTGCCTTGCCTGTGCCACGGGCTTGTGTACCATTGTGGGGTGGAGCTTCTACATCTTCGGTTCTCAGCTTATGGCGATTTTCAATCCTGATCCCAAGGTTATCGACTGGGCTATGCAGCGGGCTGAAGTCATGTTCACAACCTACATGCTTCTGGGCATCATGGAAACTCTCAACGGCACTTTGCGTGCCCTGGGGTATGCTTTCAGTTCCATGATAATCACTCTTTTCGGTGCTTGTATTTTCCGGGTATTCTGGATCTGGACAGTATTGCCCCACTGGCGCAGTTTCTTCGGACTTTTTGTTTCATATCCCATTTCCTGGATCATGGTGTCTCTGCTCAACTGGGCAGTCCTTTATTATGGTCTTAAGATGTTGAAGAAAGAGTTGAAAGAGAAGCAGAAAAAACAACTGCTCTCCTGAGGCGCAAACAAAAAAAACGTTTTTGCTTTTTCAGCTCTTGAAAAATTTTATAAGACGTGCTAAATTAGCAAAGGCTTCCATTGTTTTTTCGATTTTAAATAAAGAAAGATGTCTCAAGATGAAAAAATTACTTTATGCAGCTTTCCTGTTGATTTTCAGCCTGAGCGTTTCAGGCGTCCAATTTGACCGTGGAATACGTCACATTCGTGTTTCCGGAAAATCTGATGCGGTCAGAAAATTGGAGATCGTGATCCCGAAGAAGACACCTCTTCTCAATTTTGCGGCAAAAGAGCTGCAGTCATTCCTGAAAAAATCTTCACAGGTCACATCTGTTGTGGTTGCCAAACCCACTCCCGGAACTTATGCCTTGATCCTCGGAGATAATGAATTTTCCCGCAAAGCAGGGCTTGATGTAAAAAAACTTGCCTCTGAAGGATTTTTTATCAAACGCCAGGGCAAACAGATCTTTCTTGCCGGTGTTGATGATCCCGCCGCAGATCCTGCAAAAAACCGCTGGAAAATGTGGATGAAAAGAGGAACGCTTTCAGCCGTTTATGATTTTCTTGAACGCTTTGCAGGAGTAAGATTCTATTTTCCGGGGGAATTGGGAACGATCGTTCCTCAGAATAAAGCTCTGATGCTTCCTGAAAAAATCGACATCATCGACCGTCCCGATTTGATCAACCGGGATAATTACAGCGGTCATAAATCCAAATGGTATGAAAAAAATGATATCTATCTGGGCACGCTTAAAGGGTACAATCTGAGCTTTCTCCGTCAGCGCAACACCGATCGTCCCATGCCTTCCGGACACGGACTTGCCTATCTGGATCTTATCAAACGTTTCGGCGCTTCGCATCCTGAATACTTTGCCCTTACTCCTGACAACCGTCGTTACAAAGAAGCGGACATGACCCACCCCGGGCACATTTGCTACCACAGCGGCATTGTGGAAGAGATCTACAAAGATGCCAAAACCTTTTTGACGGACGGCGCCGCTTCTTCCAGAGGACTTAAAAGCTGGAGCGTCAATTTCGGGAGCAAGCCTTACATTTCAATTATGCCTCAGGACTGGCTTTACTGGTGCTGCTGCGCCAAATGCGCAAAAATCGCTCCCGGAGCGCGGGTGTATCAGAATGACCCCAAGGCCGCTCAAGCTATCAGCAACTTTCTCTGGAAACATACCTCCGATTTCGCCCGCCGGTTGAAAAAAGATAAGCTCAACGCTGTCGTGACCCAGATGGCTTACGGTTGTCTGGATCGTCTGCCTGAGTGCGACATTCCTGATAATGTGGCGATCCAGCTGGCTGTCAAAGGCATGGGGAAACCTGAATACTGGGCTGACGATGTTGAATTGCTGAAGAAATGGTATAAGAAAACCGGCGGCAAGATCTCCATCTGGACCTATCCGGGGAAACACATGAGCAAGGCTGAGATGAAGGGGATCCCCGCCATGATGCACCGGCAGACAGCTCTTTATCTGCAGCATGTCAAAAAATATATCTACGGTGTGTTTCTTGAAAGTGAAACCGACTTTGAGATCTTCAACTACCTCAACTATTACACCTTTGCCAAGATCGCATGGAATCTTGATACCGATCTTGACAAACTGCTGGAAGAACACTACCGTTTGATGTTCGGAGCAGGGGCTTCTGAAATGAAGAAGTTTTTCAATGAACTTGAAGAGCTCTGGTGCAAAAAAATCATCGGGAACATTGTTGATACTCCTCTGGGGCCCATGGTCAAACTCCCCAACGACTTTGAGGTCTGGAGCAAAATCTACTCTCCTGCCAAACTCAAAGAACTTGACAATTACATCTCCAGAGCCCGGAGTGCTGCGGCAAAAGAGCCTCTTGCGGTCAAGCGCCTTGGATTCATGCGCCGTGAAATGCTGGGTCCCATCAAAAATGCCGCTGCAGTTTTTGCCAGGTCCAAAGAACTTATGGGCAGCTGGAATTTTCATCTGCCGGGCAAGGTGGGGCTGCGTCCCTATAAGGGGGAGGTGTGCGATGTGACGACTTCTCTTGAGGCAAAAGAAGATGCTGAGAACTTCATCTTTACCTTTGAGTGTGAAGAACCCCTCATGAAGCATATTCTTGCCAAGTGTAAAGGTTTTGACAATAAAGAGACCTTTGCCGACTCCTGTGTGGAGATCCTTTTGAATCCCTCCGGGGACCGCAAGAATTATTTCCATATTATCGTCAACACCAATGGCGCTGTTACCGATGCGGTCTGGAAACGTCTGGGGAAGGGAAATTACAAGTGGAACTCAAACTGTAAGGCGGAGGTCCTTAAAAGAGCTGACGGCTTTACCATTAAAGTGGTTCTTCCCAAAAAATCCATCGGCAAATATGATCCTGAAGGGTTCCCGGTGAACTTTGCCCGCCACAGAGCCAGCAAGGGCGCTGAAGCAAAGAAGGTCAATGAGATCTATTATCAGTGGAGCCCTGCCGCAGGCAGATCGTTCCATGCTACCGAACGCTGGGGCGTGATGAAATTCGGAGCTCCTGCCAACACTAATCTGCTGAAAGACGGTGACTTTGAAGTGACGAAGATCCGCCTTCCTTACTATGTGGGCGCCTGGGGACTCTGGAGCTCTGAAGGGTACAAGGTCAAGCGCGCTGAAGTCGATAAGAAAGTTTTCATGACCGGCAATGCTTCTTTGCATTTGATGAATAAGATGGATAAGCGTGTTTCCGCAGGACAGAAGTTCAAAGGCATGAAGCCTGACACTCTTTACCGTCTCTCATTTCTCATGAAAACCAAAGGCGTTACCGGGCGTATCGGAGCCGGTGCCTATCTTACCATCGGCAAAAAACATTATGCCTGTCCCAACGTCCGTGTGGTGGGGGATACCAATTGGCACAGACGCACCTTTGATATCAAAACAGCAAAAGACGTCACCCCCGAAACTCAGGGCATCATCGGACTCTGGATCTGGAACGCCCAAGGGGAGGTTTGGTACGATGATGTTTCAATCAGAGAGGTAAAATAAAAGAAGGTGCCTGACAGTCGCTTCTTTTTGAAAGGATATTGCAATGAAACGGATCTTTTGCTTTTGGATTTTTTCTCTTGCCGTTATCTGTTTTGCTGAAGAGTTTATTACTGTATACAAGGATGGAAATGATTTTTTTGTCCGCAGCAATTACTCTGATAACGAGGATATGATCATTCACAACTTTCGTTATATCAATGAAAAAAGCTATCTTATAAAGCGTACAGCGCCATTTGCAGCATGGCAGAAAAGTACTGCATTACACTATTCCAACGATGACTATCCGGCAGTGGTTCCCCTTGGGAAATATGGGACATTGAGCGGCAATCACGGTTCACCTTACACCCGCTGTCTCACTGTGCCGGGACACGGACTGACTGCCAATGACAGAGGTGGGGTGATAACGGAAAAGAACAGGAAAAATACCTATGTGATATTGCAGATCCTTGATAAGGACAACCTGCTGATCCATCCGGAAGGTTTGCAGAATACCGTTTCTCCACGTTTTCCCAAACACACAACTGCGCCGCTCTTTTACAAGGGAAAACAGTTGCGTTTCACCAAGTCTGTTATGAAACAGCTTTATCCCCTCAACCGTATTACCGACTGGCAGCTTCTGGCTGATGGAAAAACGCCGGTTCCTGAAAAAAAAGAGATAAAATGCCGATTTGTCGATTTTGTTTTTGTCCACGATCTGCTGGATCCCTATCATGTGATCCAGGCAGTGAAAAAGGCTCCTGATGACAAATATATGCCGGAGTGGAATGCCAGACACAGCATGTGTTTTGTCAATACTCCGGAACTCAGAAAAAAATATGCTTCATACGCCAAACTGCCTGCACTCGTCACTTACGCCAACAAGGTGCGTTTCCAGCCCCGTTGTGCCAGAGTCAATTACAGAAAAATCACCTATCATGCCCCCCTTTCTCATGCCAACAATCTGGATATCATGTTCTATTGGGGGGGACTCATCGCACGGCAGAAAAGGCAGCTTTTTTATATTCCCAAACTGAAACCTTTGACTGTCACGGACCGGAAGACGAAGGAAAAGCGTACTATTGATCTGACCGCAGGGGTGCAGATCCCCATCAGGATGGAGTATTCTTACTATATCCCTCTTTCTGATGTGATCGACAGGAAGGATCTTCCTGACCGTTTCATCCGGATCACCGGCGATGAAAAGAAATACCGCTACGGCATTGCTTTGGGGTACTCTATGATCATGGGGAAAACCGCCAAGGAAAATATGCCCGGCGATCGCACCACTGTCTATCATCTTTATAAATCCCATAAGTTCTATCCATTTTCCGGATGTCCTAAAAATATCAAGCCGGGAAAAGTTGAAGAGGTCGTAGCTTATACCCAGTATTTCGATCCCCGGCGCGAACCGGATGCAACAAGCTTTTACTGTCATTATCAGGGGGATTCTCTGATGGTCTATCTGGATTTTCACAAAGAATTGAAAAACAAAACGATCAAACTCCCCCAAGCTGCCGTTGGCAGAAAAATAACTGTCGTTGAAAAGACACCTGCTCTTGAACTGCATACCAAGGGTAAGGTCTCTGCTTCAGGCATCACACTTTCCAATAAAGCAAAACATGGTTATTTGGTATTGAAGCTTGATAAATAAAAATTAAGGAAATCAAATGAACAGCTGTTTTAAAAAATCCACCGGTTCCAATTCTCAAATTTTTACTCTGATCGAACTTCTGGTTGTTATTGCCATCATCGCCATATTGGCAGCAATGCTGCTGCCTGCTTTGAATCAGGCGCGGGAGCGGGCGAAAGCCACTTCATGCCTCAACAATTTCAAAGAGATAGGACTTGCCATTACCCAATATGTCGCTGACAATAAGGATTGGTATTTCAATTACTGGAATGGAGGAGTCGGATCAAAATACGATACCTCAAGCGGCTGCTGGAATCAGGGAGAAGCACTCAAATGGGGGCGTATCGGGCTTTTGGCGACATACCTCGGCAGCGACCGGAGCGCCTATTTGGGGGGATTGTATTATCTTGACAACGGAGGAGTGCAGAGAAGCCGTTTGATCTGTCCTTCCATGGGGCAGCCCCCGAAACCTGCCTCCAGCAATGGTTATCTCAGTTGGAATATGAGCAATTTTCTTGCGACTAACAATGTCCGGATGGGGCGTGTTTTGAAACCATCAGTTACGACTATCATCGCTGAAACAGAATGTTCAACTGATTTTCTTTCTTATTATTATGAAGGCACTAATGATTCAACTTATATGCGGGCAGGCGTTTACGGGCGACACAATACAAGCGGTAACTTTGTCCATTTTGACGGGCATGTTTCAACGCGCCGTATGTCTGCCATGCCCTTCCATTCCCGTTCGCCCGGCGGGTACTATCTTTATATGAATGCCTTCTGGCTCTGCTGGCCTGACGCCGGCGACACAAGAGGGAAAAATTTCAATTACGGAATCTGACAATGAACAGACAACTTTTGAATGAGTACGCCGCAGTTCCTCAGCCAGCTCAGGGACAAGCGCATTTTGTCAATGCTTTGAAAGCCCCCAAGAGGGAATATTTTTCCGATGATGAAAAATGTTCCGGAGTGACGGTCGCTTTTCAGGAAGGTTCCCTTGTCCCTGAAACGGCTCTTTCCTCTTTATACCGTGTACTGAAAGCCAAGAATGTAACTGTGGGCTCTGAGGGGATACCGGTCAAATTTTCAGTTGAGCCTGATTGGGATAAAGAGGAGTTTGAGGTGTCCGCTTCTGAGAATGGAGTCGAGATCAAAGGCGCCGATGAGGACGGTTTGCGCCGGGCGGTCTATTTTTGGGAGGATCGCATCAGGGAGTGTGCCGGGAGATTGTGCAGTTACGGCAAATGGCACAAAAAGGCTAAACTGAAGATCCGCATTTCCCGCTGCTTTTTCGGTCCTACGGGGCGTCCCCCTTTTTTCATTGACGAGCTGATGAACGATGTGGACTATTATCCCGATGAATATTTGAACAAACTGGCACACGAAGGAATCAACGGTCTCTGGTTGACCATGTATTTCTTTGATATGCCGTCAACGGTCTTTCCTGACCATGGCAAAGATGCGCCGAAGCGTTTTGCAAAACTGCAGAAAACAGTGGATAAATGCGCCCGTTACGGTATCAGGATCTATGTGTTTTTCAGCGAACCAAAGTTCTTTATGGATGACTTCAAGCCTCATGCCTATCCCTGCGACAGTGCGAAAGAGCATCCGGAACTGCGGCAGCTCCATGACCGTTTCTGTATTTCCACCGAAAACGGCAAGACCTTCATCAGAGAGTCCATTGAGGCGCTCTTTTCCCACGTTCACGGCCTGGGGGGCTTCATCAATATCATGTTCGGCGAAGACAACGGAACATGTCCCGGACTTTTCCCTTATGAATATGCTGAACACTGCCCTGAATGTACCCGGCGTGGCGCTCCCGCAGTTTTCCGTGAACAGGCGCAGATCATGTATGAGGCGATGAAAAAACACTCTCCTGAAAGTGAATTTCTGGGATGGTTCTACGCTCCGGGGAGCCGTGACGGCTCAAAGACTGCCAAATTCATGGAAGAAATTGAAAAAGCATGGCCCGAGGAGTGTTTCTTTCTCTACAACTTTGAGTCAGGGGGCATGGCTGAACAGCTGGGAAAAGTCCGTACCGTGTTTGACTACTCTCTGGCTTTTGTCGGTCCTTCTGAACAGTTTGCCTCTATGACAGAACGCTGTACCAGAAAAGCTGCCAAACTTCAGGTGGGGTGTTCCCATGAGGATGCTTCCGTGCCCTTTATCCCTGTGCCTTCCAATTTGTACAAAAAGTATAAATTCCTCCATGAACATGATGTCAGTGCCGCCATGCAGTGCTGGTATTTCGGGAACTATCCCGGATTGATGAACAAGGCGGCAGGTGAACTTTCTTTTGCACCTTTCCCCGAAACGGAAAAAGAGTTTCTTGAAAAACTTGCCGCTCCCGATTGGCGGCGCAACGCCTCTCTTGCTGCTCAGGCGTGGAGTCACTTTTCTGCTGCTTACCAGATGTTCCCCATGAACATCTGTTTTGAGTGGTTCGGACCTTTGCATCACTCCATCTGCTGGCCGTGGCACCTTTTTCCTGTAGATGAGCCCCTGGCGCCCAGCTGGCTGATCCACCAGTTCCCGGAGATCTCCGGTGACCGTATCGGCGAGTGTCTGGGGCTGCACCACAATCTTGCCGATGCTATCGCCATCTGCCGTGCCATGGATGAGGAGTGGAGCAAAGGCGCTGAAATCATGGAAAATCTCAAAACTGAATACATGAGCGATCCGGACCGGAGCGAAGATATCGGTGTGGCTCTTGCAGTGGGCTTGCAGATCAAAAGTGCCCTCAATACACTTCTTTTCTACGATGCCCGGGAAAGGATGTTCAGAACGGGGGGTAGCGAATTGGAGTTCATGAAGAGCCTTGTGGAATCTGAAATCACCCATACTTTGCAGATGAAAGATCTTTGTCTGAAAGATCCCCGTCTGGGATATCATTCTGAGGCAGAAGCCTTCCTCTTCCATCCGGAACGGTTGGAAAAACGCAAAGAGCTCCTGGTCCATCTTCTTGA
Organism: Lentisphaeria bacterium; assembly: GCA_017457065.1. Taxonomy (GTDB): domain Bacteria; phylum Verrucomicrobiota; class Lentisphaeria; order Victivallales; family Victivallaceae; genus UBA1784. Next base: position 3,098 of record JAFTIE010000198.1, on the reverse strand, counting down.
AAAAGATTTTCCTGTCTTTGATTTGAATGCGCCTTTTGTCAAGGCCTGGACCGGTGAAAAGCCCACCGGACTTGCCGCAAGGGCAGGGGAGTTCTATCCCATCGGGACCACAGGGGCAGAGTGGCGTATCTCTGCGGAAAATGACAAGATGATCTTTGAGATCCGCAATTCCGGAAAAGTGAATTATGTCATTTCTCTGGAACCCCGCCGCCTCTGGTGCCGCTTTACCGTCAACTTCAACGCCGACGGCGGCAAGACGGCAAGTACTTTTATCTGCCGGGAGGTGCCGGAGATGAAATTTTCTGAAGAAAACGGCACTTTGCGTGCAGAAATGCCTCTTGCTTTCTGGGAGGAGTTCAGAGAACCGGGATTGCCCATGCGTGTTCATGTCGCCGCCACTGACAAGGCGGGGAATGTTGAAACATGGGGCGGCAATCATCCCTGGAGATCCCGTCTGACTCATGGTACATACAACCCCGCCGATGCCGGTTGGCTGCTGGGGATTTGAAAAAGGATTTGTAAAATGATCAATGGAAAATTCGGATGCGCCCTCTGGGGCTGCGGCTGGGTCGCAAGCGGACATATTGCCGCTTACCTGAAAAATAAAGATTGCCGTTTTGTCGGTCTCGGCAGCCGCAATCCTGAAAGTGCCAAAGCTAAAATTGCTGAATTCGGATTGCAGGAGTGTGTTATCTATCCCACCTTTGAAGACCTTCTCAATGATGAGCGGGTGGATATCGTTTCCATCTGCACGCCCAATGATCTGCACGCCGAAGAGGCAATGATGGCGGCAAAAGCAGGCAAACAGATCTTTCTGGAAAAGCCTGCCGCTGTGGGGGGTGAACAACTCGATAAGTTGGTACAGGTCATCCAGGAGTATAAAACAAAGACCGTCATGGGGCTTGTGCTGCGCTTCAATCCACTGAGCATTATGCAGAAAAGGCTTATCGCTCAGGGAGAACTCGGCAATGTTTTCCTTGCCAATGTAGACTACTGGTTCGGGCGTGACCGGGGCGGCTGGATGCGTGAAGGCAAACGTTCAGGCGGCGCCTTTGTCTTGGGCGGATGCCACAGCGTAGATCTTGCCTGTTATCTGTTGGGAACAGAGATCGCATCTGTTCGCGGTGACAGTGTGCAGGTTGGGGATTGGTACGATTACCCCCCTGTTGAAACGGCACAGGTCCGTTTCCGCAACGGAGCCAAAGGCGTTTTTTCATGCTCTCTGACAGGTTTCACACCATATACTGCCAATATCCACATCATAGGCGAAGATGGAACCATTCTCAATGAGCGTTTCTTTTTACGCCGTTTTCAGGAACAAAAAGAATTCTTTACCGTTGATACCGGCGTCAAAAAGAGTGGTGATGTCTACAGTCATCCATTCCCTGCCATGGTCACACATTTTATTGAGTGTTTGAAAGAGGGGAGGGACTCCGAACACAATGTGGCTTCTGCGGTCAACAGCCACAAGGCATGTTTTGCCATCTGCCGCAGCGCCGCCGAAGGCGGAAAATGGATCGATTTGTAAAATCAGACGTAAAAAAAATGTCTCTGCTGTGTCGGCAGAGACTTTTTTTTGAGAAAATATTATAATCAGCGGAACATATACCAGAGACCGATGAGAAGAAAAAGCACTTCCGCAGAAATCAGGCAAACATTCCGGAAAAGATGGGATTCCGGTTTTGCCAGACTGCCGGGCGCTGTCGATTTTCCTTCCAAACGGTGGAAACCGCCGCTGTAAAGGTAGCTGCGAAGCTCCCCTTTTTTGCTGGTGCGGCGTTTTTTTCTGTCAGTTGGTTCCGCCATTTTTATTGATCTTCACCGGGGATGAATGTTTCGTTACCTTTGAAAGCGGCAATGGTTTCAGTCAGGATCCTGACTGCACCTTCGGCATCCCGCAGATCGCAGATCTCAACCTGGGAGTGCATGTAGCGGTTGGGGATGCTGATAAGCGCAGTGGCAACACCGGCACGGTTCAACTGCAGTTTTGCAGTGTCAGTGCCGCCGGTGGCATTGTGGGATGTACTGTTCTGATAGGGGATCTTCCTGGCATCCGCAACTTTTCGCATAAATTTACCCAGAACAATGTTGTTGTCGCAGCTGTAGGTCAGCATGGGACCCGCACCAAGAGTGACATCACCATATTCCTTTTTAGGAATATCAGGCAAATCTGTGGCGAAACCGACATCAAGGGCAAAGCCGATCTGGGGATCAATGGCGTAAGCCGCTGTCTGAACGCCGCGGCAACCCACCTCTTCCTGAACAGTTCCAACGCCGTAGACTGCCACATTGAGTTTGCGTTTAGAAAGGGCTTTCATAGTCTCTGCGATAATGAAGGCTCCGATTTTGTCATCCACGCCCTTGGAGTAAAAGCGGTTATTGCCCAGAAATCTGAAGTTTGAACGCATGGCAACAGGATCACCCACAGAAACAAGTTGCATGGCCTCTTCTTTGGATTCTGCACCGATATCGATCCACATGTCAGAAAGCTCAAGGGCTTTGTTCCTTTCAGCATCTTTCAGCAGATGGATGGGCTTTTTACCGATCACACCGGGCACTCTGCCTGAGGCGGTCAGGATCTCAACTTCTGAAGAGGGCACATTCAGTTTATCAATACCCCCGTTGCGGCGGAAGTGAAGAAGACCGCTGTCAGAAATATGGACGATCTGAAACCCGATCTCATCGTAGTGCCCCGCCAGCATGACACGGGTCTTTGCCTTGGGATTGAGAACAGCAATGGAGTTGCCCATGACATCTGCCTTGACTTCATCACAGCAATCTGCCAGATAGGAACGGTACAGTTTACCGGCTTCCATCTCATATCCGGAGGGACTGGAACTCATCATGAGATCTTCAAGAAATTTCAGACTTTTACTGTTGAACATATTGATTTTACTCCATATTCGAGGCAATTTCAAAACTCCTCAAAATTGTCAAAGCGCCCTCTTCTTCGATCTGATAAAGGGAGCGTTTTTCCGCCTTCGCATAAAGCTACGGCGGGACAAGCGCCTGTTACCTTGCAGGTAGCAGCCTCAAACTACCCTTTACAGCTCTTTGCGAATGACATCTTTGCCATTTTTTGAATGACTTTTGAAATT
>JAFTIE010000197.1 GCA_017457065.1 Lentisphaeria bacterium | reverse complement strand
CTCCTGCATTGATATTGAGATTCATGTATTTGACCATGTAACCTTTGAACTCCTGAGTGTAGGTCAGACAGGCTGTTCCAAGCTGTTTCTCATTGCTCTGGCACTTTGCCATGCGCCCCCGCTCTCTTGCCTGCTGCAAGGCAGGAAGAAGCATTGAGGCTAAAACAGCAATTATTGCAATAACAACAAGGAGCTCGATCAGCGTGAAGGCTGACTTGCTTTTTTCGCAGGATTTTCTGAAAACTGTTTTCATATCCAGTAACACCTTCATTTATTATTTGTATTCTTCAAGAGAGATATCAACGACACTGCCTGTGAGGCGCGCTCTGTCGGCGGCGTTGCCGATAACGGTTGAACTCAGACCGGCAAAAGCATCCGCTTCAGGGGCTTTGCCGGAAAGGATGTTGTCAACAAATTCATTGAGAAAGATCATGTCGCTGCCGTCATGAGCTGAAGTGTTGTCAGCTTCACAATGGCGTGTAAAACCTTCTCTGCCGTCGGAAAAGGTGACGGTGTACTCTTTTTTTGCGGTATCCGCATCGATGTAACCCAGCGTTCCCACCAGACGCCACTCCCTTTTGGGGACGGGGGCGAAAAGGTTAAGAGAAAAAGTGCCCCGGACTCCGTTGGCGTATTCCAGAAGGACCTGCTGGTTGTCCACCACATCCTTGTCGGCGTTGAAAACGCATAAGTCAAAGGATTTTTCTGCCGGAGCTGCCTTTTCTTCCGGAGTCATCCGCACCATTTCACCTTTGAAACGGAACCGGCACTCCTGATCCGGACACTTTGAACACACCGGAGCCTTCTGTTTGTCGGGGGTGAAGAAATTGACTCCTCCGAAAGAGGCGACTTTCACCGGCAGGGAACCGGTGAAGTCAGACATCAGATCGAGGTCATGGCTGCACTTGGCAAGAAGGAATCCGCCGCTGTTGCCGGATTTCCGGTGCCAGCGGCGCATATAACTTGCGCCGTGCATCACCCGCAGGGACTCCGAACAGTTGATGGAAAGAAGTTCGCCGATGGTTCCGGACTCCAGTTCTTTTTTGACTCCCTTGAAAACAGGGTGACACCTGAGCACAAATCCGATCTGCAGCATCTTTTTACTGCGCTGTGCCGCTGCGATGATCTCCCGGCTTTCGGCAACTGTGGGCGCCATGGGTTTTTCAAGCATGACATGCTTGCCTGCTTCAAAACATTTGACGGCGCACTCTTTGTGGGTGAAATCCGGCGTGGTGATGATGACTGCATCGAACTTGCCTTTGGCAAGGAGTTCATCCACAGAGTAGAAACAGGGAACATGGGAACACCCCAGTTCTGCGGCGAAACAGTTTACTCTTTCGGCAGAAGTGTCGCACAAAGCGGCAAGCTCCACCTGAGGATGGTTTTTGAGCATGGAAACATAGGCGTATCCCCGCTGCCCCACCCCGAGGACTGCCATGGAACACTTTTCGGACATGAAAATTTTTTCCTTACGTAATTGATTTATTTATATGTTCATGTTATATTATACCACAACATAAGGATAAAAACAATGGCTGAAAAAGGGAAAAATTTAACCGTTTCTGTGGATGAGCACAATTTAATGTCCCATTTGTCAGAGCTCATCGAAGGTGTCTCTTTTGACAGCAGCCGCCGGAACGCTTTTACGCCCCGGCTGCCGGAGCTGCAGCATATCCACATTTTCAGGCGCACAGAGATCCAGTACCGTGCTGTGCCCAATATCCACGGCTACTATGTTTTGTGGATCTGTCTGTCAGGCACAGGACAGCTGCTGGTCGATGGAGCCCATCAGGAGCTCCACACAGGTGAAACGACCCTTGTTCATCCCGGACAGCCCCACATCCGTTTCCCCGACAGGTGCAACAGAAGTGTCAACTGGCTGCTCATCCGTTTTGAAAGTGCCGACAAAGGATATTTTGCCAATTTTCGCAACTCAAAGCGCAAACTTGACGGCGGGATGGTGAAAACACTTTCTCTGCTTCTTGGATCTTACAATCAGAAAAGTGAAAACCTGACCGGCGCCGCTCTGCAGCTGCTTCTGGCGCAGCTGCTGGCGGAAAAAACAGGCGGGAGTGAAAATGCCGCTCCGGAATATGGGTTTTCCGGTTCCACTTGTATCAGGGAGCTTTGTGAACTTATGATGCAAATGCCCCCTGTAAAAGATCCTTTCCGCATTGTGGCGGCGCGCAGAAATGTGACACCTGAGTATCTTCATGTCCTTTTCAGAAAAAAGACCGGACAGACTCCCAGAGATTTCATGAACCGCCAGAAACTCAATCTGGCACAGCATCTTCTTGCCAATTCGGAGCTTTCTGTTTCAGAGATCGCTTTGCGCTGCGGTTTTTCCGGGATCTATCCTTTTTCAAAGTTTTTCAAAAGCAAGTGCCGTCTTTCACCCACAGCCTACAGAAAAGAAAAACATCCTTTCTGAGGCAATTTCAAAACTCCTCAAAATTGTCAAAGCGCCCTCTTCTTCGATCTGACAAAGGGAGCGTTTTTCCGCCTTCGCATAAAGCTACGGCGGGACAAGCGGCTGTTACCTTTCCCCCTCCGCATAAAGCTACGGCGGGACAAGCCAGGTAGCAAGTGCAAACT
>JAFTIE010000196.1 GCA_017457065.1 Lentisphaeria bacterium | reverse complement strand
TGTCAAAGCGCCCTCGCTTCGATCTGATAAAGGGAGCGTTTTCGGCTGTTACCTTACAGGTAGCAACCTCAAACTACCCTTTACAGCTCTTTGCGAATGGCATCTTTGCCATTTTTTGAATGACTTTTGAAATTACCTCTGTTGTTAAAATATTAACCTCACAGACCTTATATGTCTTGAAATTTCAGGAGAATTGACAATTATGTGCAACATGGCAGCCTATGCCGGCAGAAAAGCCGCTGCCCCCATCCTTTTCCGTATGCTTGAGAGCCAGGAAGCTCTCGGCGGCGGTCATTACAATGGTATTGCCACCATCCACGAAGGCAAGATCCACATGATCAAATGTATCGGTTCCACCGCCGAACTGCTCCGCCGTTATCCCGAAGTCCTGGAGCTCCCCGGTACTGTCGGTATCGCCCACAGCCGCACTCCCGGGATCGACTCCGATGAATGGGCACAGCCCTTTTTTGCCCACGACGAACAGGTGATCTACTGCGCCAATGGTGCCGCCGGACGTTTCAAGGACACTGACTACAACACCGCCTATGAACAGGATAAAGCTGACGGCATCCGTTACCGCACTCTCATCGACAAACCCGCCGCCAGCTACCCTGTGATGAACGACGGCTGCTGTGTCCACTCCTCTGAGGTGGTCGCCAATCTGTTGCGCCGCACCCAGAAAGAGGGTAAACTGCTCCGCCGTGCCATGGGGGAAGCCTGTTTCAATCTGAAATCCGAGATTGCCGCTCTGGCGCTGGCTGTTGCAGAGCCTGATACAGTTTCTGCCATCCGCATCAATCAGCCTCTCATGTGGGGGCGCAAAGAGGATGGTTTCTATCTGGCGACTTCCGCATTTGCTCTTGAAAACGAGAATATCAACTGGATCAATCCTGTTCCCGCCGCCTCGGTCATGACCATGGGCAGAGACAAGATCGAATTTGAGGCCCATGATACCTACATGCCCTGGTTTGCCGGATCCAATCCTCTGAGTGCGGTCAACGCCAAACTGGATGAAATGCTGGATTCCGGGAAAGATTTTTGCGTCAATGATTTCTGCGAAGCTGCCGCTGCATGCTGGCCCGAAGACAAGATGGCAGTTGCCAATATGGTCGTTTACGAATATTTGCGCGAAAAAAGCCACAGCGGTCTTATCGAAAGCTTTGTGGTGGATACTCCCGGATCCGGGGCAGGGCTCACCGCACCCCAGCGGCGCTATCGCCGTCCTCAGGCATAACACACCATGAACACGGCGATCAACTGGCAGAGAAACCTCTGGACAGTCTGGCTCTCTCAGTTCCTCTCTCTGGCGGGATTCGGGATGTGCGGTCCCTTCATTCCTCTTTTTATGAAGGACTCCCTCGGAATAACCGATGATGCCCAGCGGGGAGCCTGGGTCGCTGTGTTCACATTTGCCGGACTTTTAAGTCTCTGCGCTGCCAACTTTATGTGGGGAATGCTGGCTGACCGGTTCGGACGGAAACTCATGCTGCTCCGTGCCAGTTACGGAACAGCTCTTCTCTATCCCCTGATGGTCTTTTCGCCCAATATCTACTGGCTCATCGGATTCCGTGCCCTTTCTGCACTTTTTACCGGCACAGTGAACCCCGCCCAAACCCTTCTTGTAAGTACCACTCCCAAGGAACGCCACGGATATGTTCTGGGGGTCTTGAGTACCGCCGTCTGGAGCGGCAACCTGACAGGGTATCTGCTGGGGGGCATCGTGGTGGAACTCTGGGGATACACTGCAGCTTTCATGAGCTGTTCGATGCTCTACTTTACCAGCGGTCTTCTGATCCATTTTCTGGTGAAGGAAAATTTCAAGGCGCCGGAAAAGTCCAACTCCAAAGAGCGCAAAAAACTTTCCGGCGAGATCATGGTACCCGGTGTCATTGCACTTTTGCTTATGTTCATGCTCATGGGGGCGGGCAGGCGCATAGATCAGCCCTTTGTCGCCATGCTTGTTGAAATGATCCACGGTGAAAGCGGCGCTGCCCTCTACACCGGCATCATCAGTGCGGGGGGCGCTGTGGGGGGCGTCATCGCAGGTTTCGGATTCGGCACCTTGAGCGACCGGTATCCCCCTGAGAAGATGATCGTTCCGGTGGTCAGTATCGCCGCATTCTGTGCCGTCTGGCAGGGAGTGTCACCCAATATCTGGTCTTTGGGCATTGCCCGTTTCTTTTATTACTTCGTGGCAGGGGGAATGCAGCCCATGCTCCTTGTCATGCTTTCGCGCCTTATTTCCCCTGAGCGCAAAGGAACTTTTTTCGGCTGGTCTGCCAGTGTCAACCTGGCGGGCGGCCTCGGCGCCTCTGCCATCAGCGGTCTTATTGCCTACAATTTAGGTGTCCGTGCCATCTTTATCGCGGGCGGAATACTTTTGATATTGATGCTTGTCCCCGGAATGAGACTTTTCAGAGTCACCGGTACAGCCAGAACCACAGGAGAAAAACAACAATGAAAATAGAGATAGTCAAAAACAAACTTCAAGCACTCTCATCTGCCGGGATCGAAAAGAGCTTCAAATTTCCCGCTGTTGCTGTTTCCATCAAAGGTGAACGCATCGAAGCTGCCACTTGTGTTTCAGAAGAATCTTCCGGCAGGACTCTTGTGCGGCGCTACGCCGATCGCGGCATCGAATTTGAGCTTAAAGTCACTCCGGGAAAGGGAGACTGGTTCTTTAAAGAGCTGACTTTGAAAAGCAGTTCTGAACTCCCCACTCCCGATTATGTGGAGCTTGACTGCCAGAAGATCCCCGCTGGCGGCATGAAGCGCCGGGGGTATATGATCTCAGGCGAAATGAAAGGACGACCCGGAGCAGAAGAGGAGGGGGGCGGCATCATGCCCGGCTGCGGATACCCTGTCATGGGCAAAAACTGCTTTGCAGGCGTTGAACACCCTGCTGCTTTCAACACGGTCAACGATGATAAAACTTACACTTTGCGTCAGCATCCTGTGTGGAAAGACCGGACCATCCGCTGCTGCCGTGCTGTCACCGGTCTGGGCAGCGCCCCCGAAGAGCTTTTTTACACCTACCTTGATACGGTGCGTATCCCTGCTTTGAAAAAGCCCATGGTCTCCTTCTGCTCCTTCTGGAGCGATCCTTATCTGGGGAACTACGAATACGATGTGAATCCCGGCAACTACTCAAGTCTGGTCAACGCCTTTTCCGATCTGGGGATCCGGCCTGAGATCTACACCCTTGATGCCGGGTGGCAGGACAGACGTTCCTTTTTCAAGGCTAAAAAGGCTTTCGGCGGCAACGCAGGGCTCAAGAAGGTGGGGAAACTTTTCCGTGACCACGGAGCGGAACTTTCTCTCTGGGTCTCCCATAACGGTCCCATGGGTATGGACTGGGATTTTCTCAAAAGCAAAGGGATCGCTGTGGGGGCAGGAGAAAGTTCAACCTACTGCGGCGACAACTACGGCGTCATGCTTGACCCAAAACTTGAAAAGGAGCTTTGCAAACGCTTTTGCGAACTTGCTTCTTCTGAGTACGGCGCCGTCCACTTCAAGATCGACTGGGACAACGACTGTGCCGTGACTCCTGAGTTTGAGGAAAAATACCCCACCCGTGACCATGTGCGTGAAGGCAGCATAGATGCCATGATCCGTATCAGTGATGCCATGCGCCGTGTGAATCCCCATGTGGTGATCCGCAACGGCTGGTGGCCTTCCCCCTGGTGGCTTATGAGTGTCAACCACATATTCCTTCCGGACTCCGGGGACTCCGAATATTCCACCTTCCCCGCAATGACCCAGCGTGCCGCTGCAGCCAACCACCGGGATCTGATGTATTATCTTGTCTTGCGCCGGGATGGTTCACTGCTGCCCCCTGACGCCTTTGACAACCATGAATTCCCCCATGCCCGGCGGAATCCCTTCTGCGAATTCCCCGGAGACTGGGCAGACACATGTATGTGGGCGATCATGCGCGGTCCCACCTATCTGCCCATGACCCTGCAGCCGGAATCCCTTGAACCATGGCAGGCAGAGATCCTCAAAGATACCCTGGCTTTTGCAAGGAAGAATGCGGACTCCATCTATACCGGCAGATCCCGCATGGTGGGCGGCAATCCCAACTGCGGTGAGATCTACGGTTTTGAACATGTCAATGTGAAAAAAAGACAGACTCTCCTCGCTTTGAGGAACCCGTCACCTGCTCCTCAGGAACAGCTCATAGATACAGGGTTTGCCCACCAGATCCAGATCTACCCCGACTTCCGGCGCATCGCTCCCGGTGAAAAGGTTCTTTTCGGTCCCCATCAGGTGCGTGTGGTATGCGGAAGCGATACCCCGTGGGAACTGCCCACGGAATTGCCCTTCACAGCTGAGAAAGGCACAGTGTATGTGCCCAACAGTGAGCGTCCCGGCGTGAAAGAGATCTACTGTCTGCCTGAGCTTGTTGTCATGAAAAATGAGTTCCGTCAGGGAGAAAAAGGGGTGGAAATTGAAACCGCTCTGCGTATTCCCTACCGTATGCGCAGCAGCCGCCTGATCCTCAAGATCAAAAACTGCGGCGATGCTGTGCCGCAGGTGGAATTGCGCTACTCCCGTTACGGCGGCTGGCACCACTACAGCTGCTACACCCACCCTGTGACAGAGATCCCCTTCGGTTATGCCGGTAACGGTGAGCGCAAGAATCCCGGTGCGGATCATGAACGCAACTGCCGTTTCTACTCCATTGAGATCCCCCAGGGAGGGGAAGCCTTCCTCAATTTGGAAATAAGAAACTGCCAAGTCACTGAAAAGGATATCGAATTGAGCTACTCGGGCTTTATGGCACCGGCAAGAAATGCTGAACCTGGCAAGTGGCGGTGTCCGCAACTCAAAAACACCCCTCCTCCGGCATCTCCTGAGGGGTTTTATATGTGCAAAAAGCTGTATTGATGGAAAAAAGGGGAAAAATCCCAAAAAAGTTTAAATTTTTTCAAAATCCCACTTGAAAAGATGAAATTCGGGTGATATATTATACACATGATTTGCTGATGTGAATAATCGCAGATGCGAACCTAAGTGCTCGGGTGGCGGAACTGGCAGACGCGTATGGTTGAGGTCCATATGGAGCAATCCTTAGGGGTTCAAGTCCCCTCTCGAGTACCATTTTTTTGAAGCGTACAAGTGGAATTAATAAGCCTACATAGCTCAGTCGGTAGAGCACATCCTTGGTAAGGATGAGGTCTCCGGTTCAAGTCCGGATGTAGGCTCCATTTTTCACTCTGGCAATTGTCATAAGACAGCTTGAACAAGTGAACCTTGAATCCGGAAACTGAATTTACGAAGGAAAAGTGCCCGGATTGGGTTCATAAGCTGTTTGTAGGGATGATTGAAAAAGCCGGATATGGTTTGCTGATAAAATATGGCGCATCACCTGCGGCGAAAGCCGGATTTGGGAGAAGGGAAAAGCCCGGAGCCCGATGAAAGAGGTGTTGCATAAGTGGAATGGCGCATGAAAGATGAAGATCTGTTGCGGCACTCCGGCAGACCTGAAGGTGGCACCGTGAGGTGGCTAACCGGAGTAATGTCCGGTTTGAAATACGAGAAAAAACTATAACCTAAAAGCAACAATCCGATCAGGAGGAAAAAATGGCTAAGGAAACTTTCGAAAGAACCAAGCCGCACGTCAACATCGGTACTATCGGCCACGTTGACCATGGTAAGACCACTCTTACCGCCGCTATCACCATGGTGCTGAACGGCCTCTATGGTGGCGAAATCCGCAAATATGATGAAATCGATAATGCCCCGGAGGAAAAGGCTCGTGGAATCACGATCAATACCTCCCACGTTGAATATCAGACCGAAACCCGTCACTATGCCCATGTTGACTGCCCCGGACACGCTGACTATGTGAAGAACATGATCACCGGTGCTGCTCAGATGGACGGTGCTATCCTCGTGATCGCTGCTACTGACGGTCCTATGGCTCAGACCCGCGAGCACGTTCTGCTCGCCCGTCAGGTCGGTGTGCCCGCTATCGTCGTCTTCCTTAACAAGTGCGACCAGCTGGATGACCCCGAACTGCTCGAACTCGTCGAAATGGAAATCCGCGACCTGCTGAGCAGCTATGACTTCCCCGGTGATGATACTCCTATCGTCCGCGGTTCTGCTCTGAAGGCTGTTGAAGCTGAAGGTAAGGCTGATGATCCCGCTTGCGCCTGCATCATCGAACTCATGAAGCAGGTCGATGCCTTCATTCCCGAACCCGAGCGTGAAATCGACCAGCCCTTCCTCATGCCTATCGAAGACGTGTTCTCCATCGAAGGTCGTGGTACTGTGGTTACCGGTCGTGTCGAGCGCGGTGTTGTCAAAGTCAACGATGATGTCGAAATCGTCGGTATCAAAGATACTGCCAAGACCGTTGTTACCGGTGTTGAAATGTTCCGTAAGCTTCTTGAGCAGGGTCAGGCTGGCGATAACATCGGCTGTCTGCTCCGCGGTACCAAGAAGGAAGACGTTGTCCGTGGTCAGGTTCTTGCCAAACCCGGCACCGTTACTCCTCACACCAAGTTCAAAGGTGAGATCTACGTGCTGAGCAAAGATGAAGGCGGACGTCACACTCCCTTCATGAACAACTATCGTCCTCAGTTCTTCTTCCGTACCACTGACGTGACCGGTTCCATTACCCTTGCAGAGGGTACCGAGATGGTCATGCCTGGTGATAACACCTCCATCACCGTTGAGCTGATCGCTCCCATCGCTATGGAGAAGGGTCTCCGTTTCGCTATCCGTGAAGGCGGTCGTACCGTTGCTTCCGGTCGTGTCTCTGAGATCATTGAGTAATCTCTGACAGGCTTGTCCGGGTATTTTCTGGTGCACTCTGAGAGAGTGCACCGGGAAATACCGGAAGCGGAATAGTTCCCGGACCGCCCGTAAAGACGGTTCGGGATTTACATCAACACTCAACGAAAGTTTAAGAAAATGCGCGAACTGGTTATTCTGGAATGCACCGAGTGCAAACGGCGCAACTATACGACGACCAAAGAAAAACGCAATACCCCCGGTCGTCTGGAAAAGATGAAGTATTGCAAATTCGACCGTAAGCACACGTTGCATCGGGAGACTAAGTAATCTTTTTTCAATCGCAATAAACAGGGAAGTAGCTCAGTTGGCTAGAGCAGCGGTCTCCAAAACCGCAGGTCGTGAGTTCGAGCCTCTCCTTCCCTGCCATTTTTATATAGTGAAAACCTACACCGATATGGAAAATAAAAGCAAAAAATCAATCATGGGCCGCATCAGGCAGTTCATCGCTGATACGGCAGCTGAAATGCGTCGCTGTACCTGGCCCGGTCGTCAGCAGTTGATGGAATCCACGGTGCTGGTTGTCGTGGCCACTTGCATCCTGGCCCTTTTTGTTGCCGGAGTTGACGAGGTCGCCCGTATCGTTATCGGTCTTGTGACCGTTGGTCATCTCTAAAAAAAGGAGTCTTTCTGCTTTATGGATAACGATAAAGAGATAATGCCCGGCATCGGCGCTGAAGAACCCGCCCAGGAAACCGCCTCCCCCGTGGAAGATAATCGCGGTCAGTGGTTTGTGGTTCATACCCTTTCCGGACATGAGAAGAAAGTCAGAGACTCCATCAACCGCCAGATCAGACTTGATGATCAGGTGGGTGTTTATGAAGCATACATCCCTGAGGAAAAGGTTGAAGATATCCGGATGGGCACCAAGAAGGTGACCACCCGTAAATTTTTTCCCGGTTATATCCTTGTTCGTATGGATCTTTACGACGAGGATGGCAATGTCAATGAAAAGGCATGGTACTTTGTCCGCTCCGTTCAGAGCGTTCTCGGGTTTCTGGGAAGTGCAAACCGTCCCAAACCCCTTCCGCCTGACGAAGTGGCGCATGTGCTGCGTCCCCCTGAAGCACCCAGACCCAAGTGTCAGCTTAAGGTCGGTGAAGTTGTCCGCATCAAGGACGGTCCCTTTACCGATATTGAAGGCAAGGTCCAGAGTGTGGATATCGAAAGGGGTAAACTGCAGCTGATGGTGACCATTCTTGGTCAGCTCACCCCTGTTGAATTGGAGTTCTGGCAGGTCGAACACGTGGTCTGATGACCTCCCTCCCGGGACGATCGTCTGTTCCGGTGGACTGTTCGGTACTATACTGATTAATGGCGGCTTCATTGTGGCGGGACACCTGCCAGTCCGGACCACATCGAAGTCAAAAGAAGGAATAATTTTATGGCAAAGAAGGTTACAGGCCTGATCCGGTTGCAGATTCCGGCTGGCGCCGCCAATCCGGCACCTCCCATTGGTCCGGCACTCGGCTCCGCAGGTTGCAACATTATGGAGTTCTGTAAGCAGTTCAATGCCGCCACTCAGGCTCAGAGCGGAATGATTATTCCCGTTGTGATCACGGTCTATCAGGACCGGTCTTTCACGTTCATCTGCAAATCCCCCCCGGCGGCTGTCCTTATCAAGAAGGCGGCTGGCGTCGCTTCCGCGGCTAAAAAGCCCGGCAGTGAAAAAGCCGGTAAGATTACCAAAGCGCAGATCCGTGAAATCGTCCAGATCAAACGGAAAGACATCAACGCCCGCACTGAAGAGGCTGCAATGCGTATCATCGAAGGTACTGCCCGCAGCATGGGAATTGAGGTGGTCGATGCATAAGAGCAAGCTTTACAGACAGCAGGTCGAGGCACTTGGTGGTGATCTGCAGCGTCGTTTCGGCGTTGAAGAGGCCATTGATGCTCTCAAGAAAATGCCGGGTGTCAAATTCGACCAGACCGTCGAAGTTGCATTCAAACTCGGCATCGATCCGCGTAAGTCGGATCAGACGGTTCGCGGTGCAGTTCCGCTTCCGCGCGGAACCGGCAAAACTGTGCGTGTCGCAGTTGTTGCTGATGCTGCCAAGGCTGAAGAAGCCAAGGCTGCCGGTGCTGATGTCGTCGGTTATGAAGACCTGGTTCAGAAAATCAAAGACGGTTTTCAGGATTTTGACATCCTGATCGCAACTCCGGACGCTATGAAGATGGTCCGTCCCCTGGGACGCCAGCTCGGTCCCCGCGGTCTGATGCCGAACCCCAAGACCGGTACTGTTACCGAAGCAGTCGGAGCAGCTGTGGCTGAGGCGAAAGCCGGTCGTGCAGAGTTCCGTGCTGACCGTGGTGCTTGTGTTCATGTTCCTTTCGGCAAAGTCTCCTTTGAGGCTGATGCCCTGAAAGAGAACTTTGAAGCAATCGTTGCGGCTCTGGTCAAAGCCAAGCCTGCAACAGCTAAAGGTACTTACCTTATCAGCTGCACCCTTTCGGCTACCATGACTCCCGGTTTGAAGATCAACCTCAAAGAACTGGTGAAGGCGGCGAAATGAGAAACGAACAAATCTTTCTGGTCAAATCGATCAGCGGCATGATTGCCGACGCCGATTACGTCTTTTTTATCAACTATGCCGGTATTCAGGTGAAGGACTTCTCTGAATTCCGTAATCAGCTCGCTGAATTGGGCGGCTCCTGCCATGTTTTGAAGAATACTCTTATTCTCAAAGCTGCTGAGGCCCTCAATATCGCCGACATCGACAAAGCTCAGCTTACCGGTGATACCGCTATGGTCTATGGTAAAGGTGACTGCGGCGCTGTTGCCAAGGTGATTACCGAGTTCGGCAAAAAGTGTGATAAAATCAAGGCTAAAAGTGCATTCATTGAAGGTGCGGTTCTGGATGCCGGTGCTGTCAGCGAAATCGCTGATCTGCCCTCCAAGGATGTTCTCCGGGCCATGCTGCTCGGCGTGCTCCAGGCTCCCGCCCGCAATCTCGTCAGCGTTCTCAACGCCAAGGCTGCGAGCATCCTGAACGTGCTCAACGCATATAAAGAAAAACTCGAACAAAATTAAAATAACTGGAGGCATTTACAATGTCGGAAGAAAACAAAATGGAAGAGTTCGTCTCCTATATCGAAAATATGACCGTTCTGGAGCTTTCCAAGCTGGTCAAGACTCTTGAAGAGCGTCTGGGTGTCAGCGCTGCTGCTCCTGTCGCCGTGGCTGCTGCTCCCGCAGCCGGCGCCGCTGCTGCTGCTCCCGCTGAGGAGAAAACTGAATTTGACGTCATCCTTGCCGGTTTCGACGCCGCCAAGAAAGTTGCCGTCATCAAGGAAGTCCGCGGTATCACCGGTCTCGGACTGATCGAAGCCAAGGCCCTCGTCGAAGGTGCTCCCAAGGCTGTCAAAGAAGGCATCGCCAAAGACGAAGCCGACAAGATCAAAGCCCAGCTCGAAGGCGCTGGCGCCAAGGTCGAGGTCAAGTAATCTCGCGACGGAATACTCCGTCATTCCCGGTCCGGGACAGCTCAAACGCGCTGTGCCGGATCGGCGCTGTCTCAAGGAAAGACAGCGATCTTTAGTCATCGGTGTGGTTTTTTACCGGTGATTTTCTCCAGAAAATAGCAAGTCTGCTGCGGTATGGTTTTTTGCCGTATGCAGGTTCTTGATTATCCGATTTTCGCATACTCTGTTCATCCGGGTTCCGAAGATCGGTTTCTTTGTATTAAACGGTATACATTTTTCATGCTCAAAGAGATTTTTTTGAGTTTTTTTTGAAAAATTTTAAAATATTTTTTCTTTTCATCATAAATGGAGGACGATAATGTCTGACCGCAGAAACTTCGGCAAATTGCATGATGTGCTTGAGATTCCCGATCTGATCGGGCTTCAGGTTGATTCCTATGAGAATTTCCTTCAGCGCAACGTGCCTCCCGAACAGCGTAAAAAACAGGGGCTTCAGGAGGTCTTTGAGGAGATTTTCCCCATCCAGAGCTTTGACCAGAAGATGAAACTGGAGTTCGTTTCCTACGAAATCGGTGACTGCCCTGCCGGCAAAACCGATGTCATCGACTGTATCAAAGACGGCAAAGTCTACGATGCGCCTCTTTTTGTCAATTTCCTGCTCAAGCTGCCCAACGCAGAGATCCCCGAAAGGGTTTTCATGGGGGATATCCCCATCATGACCGACCGTGGTACTTTCATTATCAACGGTGCTGAGCGTGTCATCATCAGTCAGCTGCACCGCAGCCCCGGTATCTGCTTTGAAAAGACCCGGCACACCTCCGGACGTTTCCTCTACAGTTACCGTGTTATTCCCGATCGCGGTTCCTGGATCGATGTGCAGTTCGACATCAACGATATGATCCAGATCTTCCTGGATCGCCGCCGCCGCCGGAGAAAGTTCCCCATCACCACCTTCCTCCGTGCCATCGGTTATCCCACCAACCGTGACATCCTCAGTGAGATCTACACTGTCAAGACCGTCAAGGTCTCTGCTTTGACCAAAGAAGAACATCTTGATCACTATTATACCATCGATGATGTTATCGACGAAAACGATGCCGTCGTGGTGGATGAGCTGCTTCAGCTCAATGAGCATCTCCTGAGCAAGCTTGTCAATGCCGGTATCGAAGAGCTTGAGCTTGCTTATGTGCCCAAGGGCGACAACTATCTTTTCAAGAGTATGCAGCGTGACCCCGCCCGCAGCGAGGCAGAGGCTTTGAAAGAGATCTATCACCGTATGCGCCCCGGAGATCCCCCCAACGACAACAATGCCCGTCTGCTGATCAAGCGTTATTTCTTCGACAACCGCCGCTACGATCTGGGTGCTGTGGGGCGTTTCAAACTCAATGAACGTCTCAATCTGGATGTTCCTGCTGATTGCCGTGTCCTTGACAAACGGGATCTCATGGAAGCTACCAAACTGCTTATCGCCATGCGCTTTAACAACTGGGAAGTGGACGATATCGACCATCTGGGTGCACGCCGTGTCCGTACTGTGGGTGAGCTGCTTCAGAACCAGTGCCGTCAGGGTCTGCTCCGCACTGAGCGCCAGATCCGTGAGCACATGACCTTTGATACCCCCAATCCCACACCTTCCTCACTGGTGAGTCCCAAGGCCTTTGCCAGTTCCGTCCGGGATTTCTTCGCCCGCAGCCAGCTGTCTCAGTTCATGGATCAGGTCAACCCCTTGAGCGAGTTGACCAACAAACGCCGTCTTTCTGCACTGGGCCCCGGCGGATTGAGCCGTGAGCGTGCCGGATTTGAGGTCCGCGACGTCCACTCCAGCCACTATGGACGTATCTGTCCTATTGAGACCCCTGAAGGTCCCAACATCGGTCTGATCAGCTCCATGTCTCTCTACACCGTTATCAATAAATACGGTTTCCTTGAGACTCCTTACCGTAAAGTCATTGACGGATGTGTTTCCGATCAGATCGACTATCTGACCGCTGACAAGGAAGAAAAGTTTGTTATCGCTCGGGCGAATGCTCTCCTTGACGAAAACAACCGTTTTGTCCGTCCCATGGTCATGTGCCGCTGCAAAGGTGAAGCCGGTGAGCATCCCAGAGAAAACGTGCAGTATATGGACGTTTCTCCCAAACAGCTTATCAGCGCCGCTGCCGGAACCATTCCCTTCCTGGAACATGACGACGCCAACCGTGCTCTGATGGGATCGAACATGCAGCGTCAGGCTGTTTCTCTGCTCAATCCCGAAGCACCCCTGGTGGGGACCGGGCTCGAAAAGCGCATTGCCCGCGACTCCCGTGCCGTTATCATCGCCCGTGAAGCCGGTATCGTTGCCGCTGTTGACAGTTCACGGATCGTTGTGACTCCTGACGGCACTCTGCCCGAAGATGAGAAACATATTCCCAAGGGTCAGGGACATGTTTACCGTCTCTTCAAATATCTGCGCAGCAACGCCGGTACCTGTATCAACCAGCGTCCAGTGGTCCGCCGCGGTGACAAGGTCGAAGTGGGGACCCTTCTTGCTGACGGTGCTGCCACTCAGGGCGGTGAACTCGCTCTGGGACGCAATGTGCTGGTTGCCTTCATGCCCTGGTGCGGTTACAACTTTGAGGACGCTATCATCGTCAGTGAACGTTTGGTGAAAGAGGATATCTACACCAGTGTCCATGTGGATGAATTTGAGATCCTCAGCCGTGATACCAAACTCGGTCCCGAAGAGATCACCCGTGATATTCCCAACCAGAGTGAGGAAATGCTCCGCAATCTGGACATCCGCGGTATCGTCTGCGAAGGTGCTGAAGTCAAACCCGGCGACATCCTTGTCGGTAAGATCACACCCAAGACCGAAACCGAACTTGCTCCTGAAGAGCGTCTGCTCCGCCAGATCTTCGGTGAAAAGGCTGCCGATGTCAAGGACAACAGCCTGACCGTTCCCACAGGCAAAGGCGGTATCGTCATGGATATCCGTACCGAATATCAGACAGAAAGTGCCCCCAAAGCAGGACTTTCCAAAGGTGAGCGCAAGCATCATACCAAAGAGATCAACAATACCTATAAAGATACCCGCAATGATCTTCTTGCCGATCTGACCGAACAGCTGCTCGGTGTGATCCTCGGCGCCAAGCTCCCCTATCCTGTCATGGATACTTCTGCCGGTGAGCCGGTGGTGCTTATCAGTGCCAACCGCAAGGTGACAAAGAGCGCTGTCCAGAAGCTTGCCAACCACTACGACTCCTGGGATATGGAAGAGTGTGAAGCACGCAATGCCATTGCCCGTATCATCAACAACTTTGTGCCTCAGTTCCAGGAGAACGAAGAAAAGCACAAACGTGCCATTGCCGGTCTTGACCAGCCCGATCAGATGGAAAAAGGAACCATCAAGCGGGTCAAGGTCTATGTGGGATGCAAACGCAAACTCCAGGTCGGTGATAAGATGGCAGGACGTCACGGAAACAAAGGTATCGTTTCACGTATCGTTGCCATTGAAGATATGCCCTTCCTTGAAAACGGTGTGCCCGTTGATATCGTGCTGAACCCCCTGGGTGTGCCCAGCCGAATGAATATCGGTCAGGTACTTGAGACCCATCTGGGCTGGGCAGCCAAGATGCTGGGCTTCACCGCTGCGACCCCTGTGTTTGACGGTGCCGACGAAAAGATCATCGTCGACCTTATGGAACAGGCAAACGAAGCTTACGCCAGGGAACACGGACGGAATTACCACTGGGGATTCCGCCAGCAGCCCGACGGTTCATACGTTTACGACGGTAAGACCGATGTTTATGACGGCCGTACCGGTGATAAATTCGATCAGCGTGTCATGGTCGGTCAGATCTACATGCTGAAACTTGACCACCTTGTTGCCAACAAGATCCATGCCCGTGCCGTGGGTCCCTACAGCCTTGTTACCCAGCAGCCTCTGGGCGGTAAGGCTCAGCACGGCGGACAGCGTTTCGGAGAAATGGAAGTGTGGGCACTGGAAGCATACGGTGCCGCATACAATCTGCAGGAAATGCTCACCGTCAAGTCCGACGATATCGGCGGACGTGCCCGGATCTATGAATCCATCGTCAAGGGACAGAACGTGCTTGAGGCCGGACGGCCCGAATCCTTCAACGTTTTGATGAAGGAAATGCAGAGTCTCGGTCTCGATGTCCGCACTGTCCGCCGTGACGGCGGGAACAACTAATTTTATGCGCAGGAGGAATTCACATGATTGACAGCGCTTATTATCGTGATAAACAGAACCGTGACCAGAATGATGCTTTTGACGCTATTTCCATCAACGTTGCGTCTCCTGAAGTGATCAAGAGCTGGTCCTACGGTGAGGTGAAGAATCCCGAGACCATCAACTACCGCAGTCTGAAGCCCGAAAAGGGCGGTCTTTTCTGCGAACGCATCTTCGGTCCTGTCCGGGACTGGGAGTGCAACTGCGGTAAATATAAACGGGTCAAACACAAAGGGATCACCTGTGACCGCTGCGGTGTTGAAGTGACCGTTTCCAAAGTGCGCCGTGAGCGCATGGGACACATTGAACTGGCAGTTCCCGTTTCCCACATCTGGTTCTTCAAGTGTATGCCCAGCCGTATCGGTCTGATCCTTGACATGCCCGCCAAGGAGCTGGAGCGTGTCCTTTACTATGAAGAATATGTCATCACCGATCCCGGCGATGTCACCGGTTTCAAAGCCGGTATGACTCTTTCTGAAGATGACTACTATCAGGCTTGCGAAGACTATCCCGATGCCTTTGTGGCAGATATGGGTGCTCAGGCTATCAAGACTCTGCTGGAAAAGATCGACCTTCCTGCAGAAAAAGCCAAGCTTGAAGAAGATCTCAAAACCAGCAATAACAAGGCCAATCGCAAGAAATGGGGAAAACGTCTCCGGCTGATCGAAGGGTTCATGGCAGGCAACAGCCGTCCTGAATATATGATCATGACCATTCTTCCTGTGATGCCCCCCGACCTGCGTCCTCTTGTCCAGCTGGACGGCGGCCGTTTTGCAACCAGCGACCTGAATGACCTTTACCGCCGTGTCATCAACCGCAACAACCGTCTGAAAAGTCTGCTGCAGCTCCGCACTCCTGAAGTGATCATCCGCAATGAAAAGCGTATGCTCCAGGAGGCTGTGGACTCTCTGCTTGACAACGGACGTCACGGTCGTGCCGTTACCGGCGCCGGAAACCGGGCTCTCAAGAGTATTTCAGATATGCTCAAAGGTAAGCAGGGACGTTTCCGTCAGAACCTGCTGGGTAAACGTGTTGACTACTCCGGCCGTTCCGTTATCGTTGTGGGTCCCGAACTCAAGATCCACCAGTGCGGTCTGCCCAAAAAAATGGCAATGGTTCTTTTTGAACCCTTCATCATCCGTCACCTCAAAGAGCGTGGCGAAGCCCACACTGTCCGCGGTGCCAAAAAGACCATCGAAGCCGGAAAGCCCATCGTGTGGGATATCCTTGCTGAGGTCACCAAAGGTCACCCCATCATGCTCAACCGTGCGCCTACGCTGCACCGTTTGAGTATTCAGGCATTTGACCCTGTGCTCATCGAAGGCTCCGCCCTGCGTCTCCACCCCCTGGTGTGTACGGCTTACAACGCTGACTTTGACGGTGACCAGATGGCTGTCCATGTGCCTCTTTCAAATGAGGCTCAGATGGAGACCAAGCTGCTGATGCTTTCTCCCAACAACATCTTCTCACCTGCCAATGGCAAACCTATTGCTTCTCCCACTCACGACATTACACTCGGTGCCTACTACCTGACCTGGGTGGGGGACAGCCACAACAAAGTTGAGCCCAAACTCTACCGGGATTACTTTGAAGTGCTCTTTGCCATGAGCCAGGGATTCATCAAGATCCACGATCCTGTCCGTATCCCCAATCCCGACTACGGCAAAGATACCATCTACGGTGACAAGAACTCCAAGTTCATCACCACCACCCCCGGACGCTGTCTTTTCAACGAGATCTGGGATAAGAGACTGGGGTTCTACAACGCTCTTGCCAAGAAAAAGAATCTGGGGCGGCTCATCGCTGACTCCTATAAGATTTCCGGACATGATGCCACCATCAAACTTCTGGATGATCTGAAGGATCTGGGGTACCGTCACTCCACCTTAGCCGGTCTGTCCATCTCAATCGCCGACCTTGAAGTTCCTGCCAGCAAGGAAAAACTCATTGAAGAAGCACGCCGCCAGGTCGAAGCTGTTCTCAAACAGCAGGACGATGGTGTCATCACCCCCAACGAGCGTCACAAAAAAGTCATCGATATCTGGACCCAGACCAACGATGCTGTGGCTTCAGAACTCTTTGCTCATCTTGAAAACTCAAGCCGTCAGAAAGAGCTGAATCCTGTCTTTGCCATGTGGGACTCCGGAGCCCGAGGCAGCAAAGATCAGATCCGTCAGCTTGCCGGTATGCGCGGTCTGATGGCGAAACCCTCAGGCGATATTATCGAGCGTCCTATCATCTCCAACTTCCGTGAAGGTCTTTCTGTGATGGAGTACTTCATCTCCACCCACGGTGCCCGTAAAGGTTTGGCTGATACCGCTCTGAAAACCGCTGACTCCGGTTACATGACCCGCCGTCTTGTCGACGTTGCTCAGGATATCATCTGCCGTGAACAGGATTGCGGAACCACCAACGGTGTCTGGACCCGTGCCATCACCGAAGGTGACGAAGTGATCATGCCTCTGCGTGACCGTATCATCGGACGATTCTGCGGACGGGACCTTCAGGATCCTCTGAATCCCTCCACTCTCATCATCCGTGCCGGTGAAGAGTTTACCCCTGCCATTTGTGACATCATCGACGACCGCAAGATCCAGGAGGTCTTCATCCGTTCCGCTCTGACCTGCGAGACCCGTCATGGAGTCTGTGTCAAGTGCTACGGTCAGAATCTGGCGAGTGACCGCCTGGCTATCGAAGGTGACGCCCTCGGTATCATCGCTGCCCAGTCCATCGGTGAGCCCGGTACTCAGCTGACCATGCGTACCTTCCACATCGGCGGTACCGCAAACAGCGCCTACCGTAAGCCTCAGATCGCTTCCCGTTTTGACGGTGTGTTGCGTTATGAAAACGTCCGTACCGTTACCAACGCCAAGGGTGAAGTGGTGGTCGTGAACAAGAACGGCAGTGCCATTATCTTCAATCCCGAGGTCGCCGATAAGAAGGAACAGGAGTGGCGTGAAGATGCCCGCAAGACCTCTGAGGCTCTGGGGATGCCTATGAAGAAAGATTACGACTTCCGGACTGATGCGATCCGCGAAGCGGAACTTGAACGCTATGAACTGGAACCCGGTTCCGTGCTCCAGATGGCTGACGGAGCCGCCATTAAAGCAGATGAAGTCTTCGTTAGTTGGGATGCCGACCATATTCCTATCGTCAGTGAGCAGTCCGGTTTCGTCAATCTTGAGGATTTGATCGACGGCGTCACCCTTGAAAAGAACAAACAGAAGGACAAGGGACACAAGAATGCCGAAGGTACAGTTGACCAGGGAACCGTTATGGAACACCGTGAGGACTTGAATCCTCAGGTCGTGATCCGTGACGGAGAAGGCAACCTTCTCAACAACTACCCCCTGCCTCCCGGTGCCGTGCTTATGGTCAAGCGGGACGACAAGGTGATCCCCGGTTCAGTGGTTGCCCGCGTGCCCCGTCAGTCCGCCAAGAACAAGGATATTACCGGAGGTCTTCCCCGTATCGCCGAGCTGTTTGAAGCACGTCAGCCCAAGGAGGTCGCTGAACTTGCTCAGATCGACGGTATCGTTGAAGTCGACAAGGTCATCAGAAACAAACGCCAGATCGTGATCGTGGATCCCACTTCACAGCGGCGTGATGAACATAACAACATTCCCCTGAACAAGCATCTTATGGTCAGTCGCGGCGACCGGGTCCGTAAAGGTCAGAAACTGACCGTGGGTTCCATCGTGCCTCAGAAACTTCTTGAGGTCAGCGGCGTCAGCGATCTTCAGCGTCACCTGGTCAATGAGATCCAGCTGGTGTACCGCACCCAGGGTGTGGAAATCAACGATAAACACGTTGAGATCATTATCCGTCAGATGATGCAGAAGGTCAAGATCACCGAGCCCGGAAATACCGAATTCCTGCCCGGTGAACAGCTTGACAGAGGGGAATTTGAACGTATCAACCGCCAGTTGATCGACAGTGGCAAACAGCCCGCCGTAGCCGAGCCGGTGCTGCTGGGTATCACCAAGGCGGCTTTGGAAACTGAGAGCTTTATCTCAGCAGCCAGCTTCCAGGACACCACCCGAATCCTGACCGAGGCAGCGACCGTCGGCAAAGTCGACGCCCTGACCGGTTTCAAGGAAAACGTGATCACCGGACACCTGATCCCGGCGGGTACTGGAACGGAGCGGCTGCAGTCGATTGCTCTCAAGTACCTCGGTGAGGAGATCGAGCAGGAGATGCCTGAGCCCGAAGATGTCAGGGACTCCTCCATCGAGGATATCCACTCCAAGTGGCGTGACGCTGCGCCTGAGGAGCAATTCGACGACGAAGACGAAGAAATGTTCCCCGAAGAGGAACAGGTCTTTGACTCCATTGAAGATGACTTCAGTGAAGAAAGCTTCGGAGATGAAGAGACCTTTGATGAGGAAGAGTTTTAAAATTTTGCAGTTTTTCTCAATCAGGGGTTGAAAAATCACACTTGCGGGGGTATATTATGAATCCGTGCAAGTGTGATTAGACAGTTTTTATATAGAAAGAATTAACAATACGGAGCTGTAAAGCTCACAAAAACAGGAATTTACCATGCCGACTATCAACCAGCTGGTGCGTTTCGGACGCGAAGAAAAAGAAAAGAAGAGCAAGTCCAAGGCTTTGAGTGCTTGTCCTCAGCGCCGCGGAGTCTGTCTCCAGGTGACCACCCGTACTCCTAAAAAGCCGAACTCAGCTTTGCGGAAAATTGCCCGTGTTCGCCTGACCAACGGCCAGGAAGTTACCGCCTACATCGGCGGTGAAGGTCACAACCTCCAGGAACACTCTGTGGTTCTGGTCAAGGGCGGTCGTGTCCGCGACCTTCCCGGTGTGCGTTATCACATTGTGCGCGGCGCTCTCGACAGCCTTGGCGTCGATAAGCGTAATCAGGGGCGTTCAAAGTATGGTGCCAAACGTCCCAAACCCGGTGCCGAAACTGCTAAGAAGAAGAAATAAGTCATAAGGAGCTAAGTACAAAATGAGAAGACGTAAAGCAGAAAAACGGGCACAGCTCCCGGACGTGAAATACAACAGCCCCCTCATTGGTCGGCTGATCAACACCATTCTCAGCCGCGGTAAGAAATCTACCGCTCAGCGCATCGTTTACGGTGCTCTTGATTTGATCCAGGCTAAAAAGCCCGAAGTTGCCGCCATTGACGTGTTTCTTCAGGCTCTGGAAAATGTCAAGCCCACTCTTGAAGTGAAAAGCCGCCGCGTCGGTGGTGCCACCTATCAGGTCCCTATTGAAGTTGAGCCCGAGCGTCAGGTCGCTCTTGCCATGCGCTGGATCACCACCTATTCCCGCGGCCGCAAAGGTAAATCCATGACCGAAGCTCTCGCCGGCGAACTGCTGGATGCTTTCGAGAATACCGGTTCCTCCGTCAAGAAGAAAGAAGATACCTTCAAGATGGCTCAGGCCAACAAAGCCTTTGCTCACTATCGCTGGTAATATTTACTAAACATTTTTTGAATCTTACGATATATGACTACTGCTGAAAAAAATTTCCATGAGTCACCTCACCGTCAGGTTGCGCTCAAAGATGTGCGCAACATCGGTATCATGGCTCACATTGATGCAGGTAAGACCACTCTTACTGAGCGTATCCTTTTCTATACCGGCGTGAACTACAAAGTCGGTGATACCCATGAAGGTACCGCCACCACCGACTGGATGGAACAGGAACGTGAACGTGGTATTACCATTACCTCTGCTGCTACCACCTGTAATTGGAAAGGCCGCAAGATCAATATTATCGATACCCCCGGACACGTGGACTTCACAGCTGAAGTGGAGCGCTCTCTGCGCGTTCTTGACGGTGCTGTCGCTGTTTTCTGCGCTGTCGGTAAAGTGCAGCCCCAGTCTGAAACCGTGTGGCGTCAGGCTAAGAAATACAATGTGCCTATCGTTGCTCTCGTCAACAAGATGGATCGTACCGGTGCCGACTTTGACGGTGTGGTCAATGAGATCCGCACCAAGCTGGGTGCCGTTCCTGTCCGCGTGGCTCTGCCTATCGGTAAGGAAGCAGACTTCCAGGGTGTGGTCGATGTTCTCCGCGGCAAGGCTCTCTACTTTGATCCCAAAGACAAAGGTGTGACCATCCGTGAAGAAGAACTGACCGGTGATCTTGCCGCACAGCGTGAGGAAGCTTTCATGGAACTCTATGAAGCTGTCGCAGGCTGCGATGATGAGATGATGGAACTCTTCCTTGAAGAAAAGACTCCCGATGTGGATGCACTCCGTGCTGCTCTGCGCAAAGCAACTGTTGCTGCACAGGTCGTTCCCGTGGCTTGCGCCTCTGCCTTCAAGTGCTGCGGTGTTCAGATGATCCTGGATGTGATCGTTGACTATCTCCCCAGTCCCATCGATACCTGGGAAATCACCGGTTCCGATCCTGCCACCGGCGCTGAGATGACCCGTCACGTCGGTGACATGCAGCCTTTCTCCGCTCTTGTCTTCAAGATCATGAGCGATCCTTATGTGGGTAAACTCTACTACTTCCGCATTTACTCCGGTGTGGCGGCTCAGGGTATGTCTGTTCTGAACCCCCGTACCGGTAAGCGTGAACGCCTCGGCCGTATCCTTCAGATGCACGCCAATAAGCAGATCGAGCACGAAGAGATGTTCTCCGGCGATATCGCTGCTGTGGGCGGTCTGAAGAATGTGACCACCGGTGATACTCTCTGCCTTGCAGAAGAGCCCATCGTTCTTGAGTCCATGAGCTTCCCCGAACCTGTTATCTCCATTGCTGTTGAGCCCAAATCCTCCGGCGACCGTGACAAACTGGACAAAGGTCTTATCGCTCTTGCTGAAGAAGACCCCACCTTCCAGGTCCATGGCGACGAAGAAACCGGACAGACTGTTATCTCCGGTATGGGTGAGCTGCATCTTGATATCATTATTGACCGTCTCCGCCGTGAGTTCAATGTGGAAGCCAACACCGGTGCACCTCAGGTTGCTTATCGTGAAGCTCTTACCACTACCGGTCATGCCGATACCAAATTTGTCCGTCAGTCCGGCGGTCATGGTCAGTATGGTCACTGTATCATCGACATCATTCCCCAGGAACGCGGATTCGGTATCGAAGTTGAAAGCCAGGTCACCGGCGGTAACATTCCCAAGGAATTTATCAAACCCATCGAAAACGGTATCCGTGAGGCTGCCGCTGCCGGTGTGGCTGCCGGATTCCCTGTGATCGACTTCAAAGCAGTTATCATCGACGGTTCTTACCACCCTGTTGACTCCTCTGAAATGGCATTTAGGATTGCCGGTTCCATGGCATTCAAAGAAGCTGCCCGCAAGGCAGGTGTTGAGATGCTTGAACCGATCATGAAGGTCGAAGTTACCACTCCTGAAGAACACATGGGCGACCTTATCGGTGATATCACCAGCCGCCGCGGTGCTATTCAGGAGATCACCTCCTCCGGTAATAATGAGTCCCGGATCTGTGCAAACGTGCCTCTGGCTGAGCTCTTCGGTTATGCCACTACGATCCGTTCTCTCTCCCGTGGTCGCGCTACCTACTCCATGGAGCCCGCCCACTTCGACCGGGTTCCCAAAGCTATTCAAGAAAAACTTGTTGAAAAGAGGTAATAAATCATGGCTGCTAAAACGCAACGCATCCGCATCCGGCTTCAGGCTTACGACCATCGTATCCTGGATCAGTCCGTCAAAGAAATTCTTGAAGCGGCTAAGCGCGTCGGTTCCACCGTTGAGGGTCCCGTTCCGCTGCCCACCCGCATTGAGCGCTGGTCTGTGAACCGCTCACCCCACGTGGACAAAAAGTCCATGGAGCAGTTTGAGATCCGCACCCACAAGCGTATGCTGGATATCGTCAATCCCAGCTCCAAGGACGTGGATGAGCTCAAGAAGCTCAACCTGCCTGCCGGT
>JAFTIE010000195.1 GCA_017457065.1 Lentisphaeria bacterium | reverse complement strand
AGTTTTTATGAATTTTTTTGAGGCAATACAACGGCAAAACACCTATTTGACAAGTAACACTCACCAATAGTTCGATCAGTGTGAAGCAGTCAGCTTTTTTTCTGAGGAGCAAGGCAATTTTCATAGCATCATCCTTTCATATTCAGTGTAAAAGTTTCTTTGATTGACAATTCAGCGGGAGAGGTGCGCAAAAGCTCCAGATCATTGATCCCTTTGAGCCTGATTTCTTCAATAAGATCCACAGCGATGCACCCCAGTTCGTAGAAGGGCATGTCAAAACTTGTCAGCCGGTCGCCCCAGGGGGAGGAGTAACAGTTGTCACAGCCGATGACGGCAATATCCTCCGGGACCCGGATGCCCTGCCGTTCAAGAGCTTGTATACACCAGACGGCGATCTGGTCATTCTGGCAGAAAAGGAGTTCCGGCAGCCTTTTGCGCCGGATGAGAGAAGCAAGAGTGTGGTAGATATTGTAGTAACTGCAGCAGTCGGTCAATATGTGCTCTTTTTCAAAGCTGAAACCGCACTTTTCAAAAATATTGATGAATTTTCTGCAGCGCAGTGAGGCTTCATAGGTCACATAGGGGTTCTCGCGGAAAAAAAAGTCGATCTCTTTGTGCCAGCATACGGCGCCGACACGGGTAATGGAACTCTGACGGAGCTGATGGGCAAGTTTTTCAAAAGCAGGTTCCAAATCGGTCATGACACACCCCATGCCTTCAAGATCACGGGAAAAGGCTGAAATCATCACCTGAGGGATGCGTTTGTCTCTGAAAAGTTTGTTCAAAGGGGGATCATGCCGGTATTGCCGTGCCCCCAGATGGATGGCTCCATCCACCTTGACGGCGATCTCGCTGATAAATTCCTCAACCAGTTCTTCCGGAGCATCCGGCGCAGGCAGCTGAAGCATCAAAGTTGAAATATTCTGTTCCGCCGCCCGGTCGATGATGCCGTAGATATACTGCTGGATGCAATCTTTGTTGGCGCTGGATGCCAGATAGTCGGAAAGCCGCCGGGGGATCACCACAGCAATATTGGGAAAAGGTTTACGCACTTTCCGTGCTTCGGGGAGAGCCACCCATTTGTAACTGCTGACGTGGCTGACTACTTTGCGCCGCTCCAGTTCGGCGTAGGCTTTGGCAGCGGTGGAGCGGTCGATCTGCAGCATGGACGCCACTATGCGCTGGGAAGGCAGAACACAACTTTCCCCTGTATGGTATTTGATACGCTCATGAAGGGCATCCGCCAGCTGCAGATAGAGGGGCTCCGGCAGTTCCGGGTCAAAAGTGATACCGGTAAGATCCAATTTGTCAGCCATAAAACCTCCTTATCTGCCCTTATTATACCCCGGATGAAGGATATTTGCAAGACAAAATAAATAAAGTTTATACTGAATTTTAAATAATTGGATGCTATTTACCTGCCAATTCTGCACAAAGGTATGCCCCTGCAACAAAGCCCCGGAGCACCGTAAAGGGCTCCGGGTATGTTTTTTTTACCTGGTGGGATCTTACTTGCAGTGTTTGACGGCGATCATGTATTCGCAGCTTTCACCGGGATCAAGAGCGGCAGATTCAAAGATCGCTTCGCAGCTGCCGGCGTTGTCCTGGGGATCCCAGCAGTAGATGAGAGCCGGGAGCACTCCGGGGAATGAGAGGGCAACCTTGCCCCTGATGTCAGGGGCGGTCAGGTGGACCTCTTTGCCCGTGGTGTCGATGAAAACGGGTTTGCCCACCTTTTCGGCTCCGGGATTGCTCCTGCCTGCCAGACGGAAACAGAAGTCCTTGCGGCAGCGGTCAAATGTGGCGCCGTCATCCATGGTGACTGTGCCGGTGGGGAGTCCCTTGCCCCCCATGAGAGAGGGCATGGAGTGGAAACGGAAGGAGAACTCCTGAGTCTTTTTGTCAGTGGTGTTGATGATCTGCACCTTGCGGGTGAATCCCTCTTTGCCGTAAAGATCGGTGATCCGGTAGGTGACACCTTCCATAGCGGCGTTGTCATCTTCGGTCATGACCTTTGACATGACCAGTTCAACGCCTTCGGGGAGTGCTTTGACGCTTTCGATCAAAACGCCGCTTGAAAGATTGAAGGCGGCGGCGGCGGGGCACCAGTTGCCGGGGATCGCCCAGCCCAAAGAGAGGTTCCGTGCCAGAAGTTCCCGCCCGAAAGCGTACCAGTAACTGCCTCTGCCCCCGTGGACGGGATCGACTTTGAACTTATATTCAGGAGCAGTGATGCTGATGGCGTATTTGTCAACTTCAGCCCTGACGCCGTTGGACTCAACTGCCCTGATGGCGGCGTAATCATTGACAGGATCCTCAGGGGCAGGGGCTTCAGGATCGTAGTTGAAGAGCAGTTCCGCCCGCTCTCTGTTGTGGCGCAGTATCATATCGCGCCATGTCTGATTGGGAGTCCCCGCCCCCAGATCAGCGCCGATCTCCATGTTCCAGAGGCGGTCGTAGTTGATGGCACGGAGCGCAGACACCACCCGGTACCAGTTGATGGAACCGGTGAAAAATCCCGGTGTCATGTGCTTGTCTGATCCCAGCCAGCCGGGGATGGGCAGCACGCCG
Organism: Lentisphaeria bacterium; assembly: GCA_017457065.1. GTDB lineage: Bacteria > Verrucomicrobiota > Lentisphaeria > Victivallales > Victivallaceae > UBA1784. The sequence goes on along the minus strand of JAFTIE010000195.1, from coordinate 15,510 downwards.
TCAGGGTGCATGGGACCCACATTGTCGTGCATGTGGAGCGCTTTCAGGTGCTTGCCGGCACGGAGAATAAAACTTTCATGGTCGGGACCGGGGCTGAAATGGAGATGACCGGTATCGAGACAGAGTCCCAGATTTTCGGGGAATCCCATATCTTCCAGATTGGCGTAAACATCTTCAAAGGTCTCGTATGGGAGATTTTCCAGACAGATGCTCATGCCGTCAGGCAGATCTGAAAGAAGTTCGGTGAGAGACTTGATCCGGATGGCACGGACTTTGGCAGGATCTTCACCGTGGAGTATCTCATCATATCCGCCGCAGTGGAGCACGGCACTGGTGATGCCGAGAGCGTGGTACATGCGGCAATACTGGCGGTGGACCTCCACATTGGCACGGCGGAGCTTTTCATCCTTTTCGGTGATGTATTTGTGGAGCAGCAGATGCCCCTGTCCGAATTGCAGTCCCTGCTGATCGGCGAACTCTCTGAATCTCTTCCACTCCTCAGGGGGGCGTTCCACCATGATGGAGCTGTGTTCAGAGCCCAGTTCCGCATATCGGAACCCGGAAGCAACAAGGCGTTTGACGGCAGATTCGGGGGATTTACCGGCGATATAACTTGAAATGGAGATCTTGATTGCCATAAAAAATTTCCTTTACTGTATTGTTGTGGGGGCGTTCAACGTAATATAGCACCGGGAAAGGGTATCTTCAATCCCTCTGAGCATTAAAATTACGTTTTATTTTCTTGAAATTTTCCTTTTGACGCTGTATATTGGGCGTAGAAAAGATATCCATTCACAAACAGGAGGATCGTATCATGTGGGATAAACAAATCGCCATCGACCAGGTGAGAGCCATTTCTCTCAGAGGGAAGATCTATTTCGGCGTGGGCGCCATTACATACATCGAAGAGATCATCGGCGAACTTCAAAAGGAAGGCGTTGAAAAGCTTCTGGTGGTCACCGGGAAAAACGCCTATATCTCCTGCGGCGCCTGGGAGGTCATTGAAAGTGCCCTCCTTTCCAGAGGTGTCAAGTTTGCCGTCTATTCAGGCGTCACCCCCAACCCCACTGCCGAACAGGTGGATGCCGCCGTACAGCTGGGCGTTTCCGTGGGCGCTCAGGCGGTCATCGGTATTGGCGGCGGCAGCGCCATTGATGCTGCCAAAAGCGCGGCGGTCATGCTGAAATACCCGGAGAAAAAGTGCGCCGATCTTTACGAATACACCTTCACCCCCACCGAAGCGCTCCCCATCGTGGCGGTGAACCTGACCCACGGCACGGGCACTGAGTGCAACCGTTTTGCGGTGGTTTCCATCCCTGAGAAGAACTACAAGCCTGCCATTGCTTACGATTTGATCTATCCCCGTTACGCCATTGACGATCCCGCCTTGATGACGGGACTTTCTCTGGCGCAGACCCGCTATGTGAGCATCGATGCCATGAACCATGTCATTGAAGCTGCCACCAGCCGTTCAGCCAATACCCTTTCCATCCAGCTTGCAGCAGAGACGATCCGTCTGGTCACGGAGTATCTGCCCCTTGCCGAAAAGGATCCCAAAGATCTCAAGGCGCGTTACTTCCTTGCCTACGCCGCCATGATCGCCGGATGGGCTTTTGACAACGGATTGCTCCACTACACCCACGCTCTCGAACATCCCCTGAGCGCCGTTAAGTCCGATCTGGCACACGGACTGGGACTTGCCATGCTGCTGCCCGCTGTGGTGGAAAACATCTGGCAGGAGTCCGGTCCCCTTCTCGCCCAGCTTTTCGCCCCCTTTGCCCCCGGACTTGACGGCTCCCCCAAAGGCGCTGCCAAGGCCGCCCACGCCGTGCAGAAGTTTCTGGTCGCCCACGGCGTCTCTGAAAAGCTTTCAGATCTGGGATTCACCGAAGATGATGTGCCGGTGCTGACTGAACTTGCCATGAACACCCCCTCACTGGGGGGACTTCTGGATCAGGCGCCCACCTTTGCCGACCGTGTGGCGGTCAGTGCCATTTACCTGAACTCCATGACCATGAATCCCTGAAATGCCACAGCGCCGTATCATCATCGCCGAGCCATGCGGATTCTGTTCCGGAGTCCGCAACGCTCTTGCCATGATCGAAAAAAAACTGGAAAAGACCACTGAGAATATCTACATCCTCAAAGGTCTGATCCACAACAACGGCATTGCCGCCGAACTCCGGAAAAGCGGTTGTATCTTTGTGGAAGATGTTGAGGATATCCCCCCCGGCTCCCAAACGGTTTTCGGTGCCCACGGGGTTTCCGCCAAGGTCAAAGCTCTTGCCGCTGAAAGGATGCTCCACGTCACCGATGCCACCTGCCCTCTTGTGGAGCAGCTTCAGAATCAGGCGGCGGCGGTGACACCGGAGCAGGAGCTGGTCCTTTTCGGACACCCGGGGCACCCGGAACTGGAAGGGGTCCTGGGACACGCCGGAACAGATAAGGTCTTCGTCGTGCGTAACGCCGCCGAAGCAGCGGAGCTCCCCGAACTGGAGTCTCCTGTACTGCTGGTACAGACCACCTTGAGCCATGTTGAAGCCGACAAGGTCAGACATGTCCTCAAAGCAAGGTTCCCCAACCTTTCCGCTCCCGGCAACATCTGCCGGGCAAGTCTCCTGCGCCAGCAGGCGGTGGAGCGTCTGGCGCCTGAGTGTGACCTTTTTGTGGTGGCGGGTTCCCCTCACAGCTCCAACGCCAACCGGCTCCGTGAAGCAGCTGAACGCTGCGGCACAAAAGCTGTGCTGCTGGACTCCCCTTCTGAAGTGACTCCCGAACTGTTGAAAGGGGTCACAAAAATAGGTCTCAGCGCCGCCGCAAGCACACCGGAGTCCCAGATCGAAGCACTTCGCAAAGCTCTTCTTTCCTGCTGAACTTTCTGCTGAAAATATTTGTATTTCAGGAAAGACAGTGGTAAATTATAGAGGTAATTTCAAAAGTCATTCAAAAAATGGCAAAGATGTCATTCGCAAAGAGCTGTAAAGGGTAGTTTGATCCGGCGTCGCCAAGGCTATGCCGTGACAAGGGCTGCTACCTGCAAGGTAACAGCCGAAAACGCTCCCTTTATCAGATCGAAGCGAGGACGCTTTGACAATTTTGAGGAGTTTTGAAATTGCCTCTATAGTGTGAACACTATATAAAGAAGGAGCTTTCATTATGTGCGTCTGGACCGCTTATGCCGGGAAAAAACATGCCGCTTCCGCCGTTCTGGAAAATCTGAAAAAAACTGAAGGATACTGGGCAGGACACTACACCGGCGTCGTTTCCTGTGACAACGGTGTCTTCCACCTCAACAAATGCTGCGGACATACAGGGGTCTTTGAAAAGCGTTTCAATGTCTCAGAGATGCCCGGCAATACGGCTATCGCCCACAGCCGCACCGCTTCAGGGGGACTTGACAACCGCGCCCAGCCCCATGTGGGATTTTACGGGAAAGCGGCACTCCATTCACAGGGGTCAGCCGGAGTCTTTGCCGGTCCCCGTAAAGGTTACACCGAAGTTCTCATGGCACTCTACGCCGAAGGCGTCCGCCCCCGCAGCGGCGGTCCCGCCGAAAACGGCATGAGAGAGATCCCCGGCATGACCACCCCCGACGGCAAACAGATCTCTTCGGCGGATATAGAACTCAACGCCATTGAGAGCAGCTATATGAAACACGGCGACATGATCCGTGCCATGCGTGAAGCAGGAAGTCAACTCCCCGGGGAACATGTTTCTGTGTGCCTTTTCGCCGACAAGCCCGGCGTCATCGGATTCCTCAACATGAACCAGCGCCTCTGCTACGCCTTTGAAGAGGATGGTGTCTATCTGGGAACCACCATGGATTCACTTCCCGGCGCAGGCATGGAGATCCCCGGCAACTCTGTGGGATACGTCACATGCAACGGCACTTTGCATCTGGAAAGAATGGGAGGCTATCATATCAAAACCGCCATTCCCGACGGCCTTTGCAGCGCCGCTGTGGAATATCTGAAAGCCAACCCCCGCTCCCCCCTTGCCACCGTCTGCGACAAGGCTCTGCGTCCCCTTTTCGTCAAAGGAGAGCTTGATTACCACGCCGTCGCCGTCTACCGGGTCTTTGAAACGCTCCGCAAAGAGGGGATCATCTTTTACGAACCCGAAGAGATCCTCAATCAAGCCACTCAGTGCCCCGGAAAAAGATTCCTCTGGTCAGTCAAATAAGAGTTGACAAACAGAGAAAAGGCGTATATATTACAGCAGGTGAAACGCTCCGTCACAAAATCTAAGGAAAGGAAAAATCGTTTATGTTTATCAGAAGTGTTCTTTGCTGTTCGGCTTTGTTTTTCTCAGCGGTACTTTCCGCTGCCGTGCCTGACACTGCGGGGTGGCTCCAGCCCCGGGGGAGAGGATGGCATCTGACTCTGGAGTCCGCTCAGGAGGCAGCCGCCCAAAGCGGCAAACAGATCTACGTCCTCTTCACCGGCTCCGACTGGTGCGGATTCTGCATCAAGCTTCAGAAGGATGTTCTGAAAACAAGCCGTTTCCGCAGCTATGCCAGAAAAAATCTGGAACTGGTCTATGTGGATTTTCCCAAAAAAAAGAAAATGCCTGATGCCCAGCGTCAGTACAACAGTACTCTCAGAAGCAGACTGGGCGGAGGAGGAGGTGTCCCTTCTGCCCTGATCCTTGACAGTAAAGGATCAGTACAGGGGAAGATCACAGGGTACCGTCCGCTGCCTCAGTATATGACAGCTCTGAGAAATCCTGATCCTGCACCGCCTGCCCGGAGTCTCCCGCGGGCAAAGAGTCCTGCCCGGAGTGCAGTACCTGCAGCGCCTGCTTCTGCTGCCCCCGCAGTCCCCGAAGGGTGGGGAACCTCTCTTGAAAAAGCTCTTGCCGCCGCCGGAAAGTCAGGAAAAAAAGTGCTGGTCCTGCACACCGGTTCCGACTGGTGTCCCCCCTGCAAGAGACTCGGGCGTGAAGCATTGAGTTCCGATGGATTCAAAACTTTTGCCGCACAAAATCTGGAGCTGGTATTTCTGGACTCCCCCCGGCGCAAACCTATTTCTTCAGAACAGCGTGCCTACAACCGGAAGACTGTTCAGGCTTTGCAGATGGGCGGGGGTGTCCCCTCCATAGCCATTCTTGATGCCGGGGGAAAAGTGACCGCCAGAACCAGAGGCTACAGAAATCTGAGAAGTTTTATGGATTTTCTCCAAAAAGAAGCCGGTAGAGACCGGTAAATAAGGCAAGGGGGGGGCACTGCCCCCCCTCAATACTGTATAACGCCCTGATCGTACATGAGCGTGCGGTGCGGCGCTTTGGTTACAGAGGTAATTTCAAAAGCATTTCTATACCAATGAACCACGCATCGCTGCCATTGAGCTTTTGGGAAAAAATCTCCAAGAACATCGACCAAACCGGCAGCCTTGTCTGAAATGACCAGTTTAACTCCCTTTAAGCCACGCTCTTTCAGATAACGCAGAAAGTTGCTCCAGGACTCCTTATCTTCACGGCTTCCTTCAGCAACTCCGAGAATTTTCCGGTATCCTTCTGAATTAACTCCGATCGCCACAAGGACAGAAGACTCATGTACTTCTCCGCCCCAACTCCGTTTAAGGTAAACTCCATCAAGGAATATGTAAGGATGGACAAGGGTGTCCAAATGGTCAAAAACCTCTTTTTCGTCAATTTTTATCGCTCCAGGGATTGACTTTTCGTTTTTTTGCGCTACATTTTCCATGTGGGCTGTTTCCTTTTTTGTTTGATTGTTGATGTGGTGTTTATAATCAATCATAGAAACTGCCCCTTTTTCAAGCCCTGTTTTTCAAAATGTGCGCAATTTTTCGGACGTTATCGTCATCGCCACTGGCCGGAATATTATGCTTTTGAACTCAGAGAAATGCAGCGGTTCAGCGATGTTTTGTATTTTGTCCGCGAACAGGCAGATGCTTCGACGACTGCGGCAGAACTTGCATCGCTCATGCATTTGCCGGAGTCCGCATTTTTCCGGGAATTCCGCACCGTTTTCAATATTTCTCCGAAACAATTTCTCCAGCAGGAGATATTCAATAAGGCCGCCCAGCTGCTGCTTATGCCGGAAATGTCGGTCAAATTGACCGCTGCACGATTGAATTTTTCCTCGGAATTTTATTTTTCTCATTTCTTCAAGAGATTAAGCGGCGTTTCACCCAAAAAATACAGAGAAACACATCTGTTTTCTGCTCAATGATTTTTGTTCCCGGCAAAATGGCGAAATGAAAAAACGGAACGATTCAGAGATTTACATTCTTTTTTCTCCAGTTCCCCGGAGTGACTCCATAATGCTCCCGGAATGCTTTGATAAAAGAAGGCACCGAAGCAAATCCGCATTCGTAAGAAAGCATTTTTGTTGAAATATTGTTTTTTGATTTCAGCAACTCCACCCCGCGGCGCAAACGCATTTCTTTGAGAAACACAAAAGGCGCAAGTTTGAATTCACGGTAAAACCACCGCCGCAAAGATGCTTCACTGCATCCGGCTATGGCGATCAATTCTTTCATATCTATGGAACGGTGGAGATTGCCTTCCATAAATTTGACCACCTTCTGCATCGAAGACAAATTGTTTTCCTGCATGACATAGCATGACAGCTCCCCCAGCAATCTGTAGACGGCACTTGAAAGTTCCACTGTCGAATTTCCGGCAGACTCCATCATCTGAGCGATCTCATCGAACATTTTCACCAACTTTTCCGGCTCAGGCACTTTTACGATACAGAAACTACAGAACCCGAAAGCACTGAGCAGAGCTTCCAAAGCCATTCCGTCAATGATCAGGCACTGTTTTCTGCGCCATTGGGTCCCGCTGTTGACCATTGTCACAGTGGTACCGGGCACAATAACAGAACAATCTCCGGCAGATGCGATATGGGATTTGTCTTCCAGCCGGAATTCAACAGCTCCTTCAAGAATCAGCTCCAGTGCAAGTTTCGGATAATTATTGTGCTTGAACCAGCGTTTGTCCCGACGGCTCTCATCCAAAAACTGGACCGGTGAAAGGGGAAACTTGGGATTGTTCGGCAAAACGACTTTTCTGTGCAGCATACCTTTACGCACCCCGGTATCCCAGGAGTCGAAACTATCCTCTTTGAAACCGATCTGTGAACGCGTTATCTCTGCCATTTTATGAGTATCCTGAATTAAAATAAATTTTCCGAAAAACACACACTTCGGATAACTCTGTCATATAAGATAACATTCTGATGACAAAATAGCAAGCCTTTTTTCCGCCATGAACGGATTTTTATATCAGATGACAGTTTCGGATAACTATACACTTCAAAAACAAGTTGCACAAAACAAATTCGGATTGTATATTTTTACAGTTCATTAAAAAATAATTTGTCGGAGAAATTTATGGAACAACTGATTCATTGCCCAAGTTCCCGCTTTCAAGCGGAGTGTTCACACACTCATCAGACAGCTTCTACGCTTCACAAGTCCGGAACATCATTCGCCAGATCATCATTCACGCTGATCGAACTGCTGGTCGTGATAGCTATTATCACACTTCTCGCCGCCATGCTTATGCCTGCCCTGCAGCAGGCACGGGAACGGGGGCGCCAGGCATTTTGCCAATCCAATTTCCGCCAGACCGGCAATGCCGCAGCAGCTTACGCCGATCAATACAAGGGCTGGACACCTTTCCACTACACCTCCGGCGATACGGTTTTTGAAGGTTACGCCAATAAAGCTCAGGGCGGAGCCTGGTATGTCATGCTTGCGCCATTTCTCGGATTTTCCACTTACAGCTACTATAACCTTTCCCAGATACAGGGGCAAAATGTCGCTATCACCAAACCCATTGTTTTCAGTTGTCCGACTATCCCCGTGGAAATCGGTACGCTTTCCGGCGGAGCCAAGATAGATCAGGCTCCCTCCAACTCCGCCAAGGGGAACAAAGCACTGTCGATGAACGGTCAGACTTTTTACAGAGTCCGTCACAACCGGGTCATGTACCCGAGTTTCACAGTCTTTATGCTTGACAGCGCAAAAGCTGAAAACTTTACCATCAACATGCGTACAGTTTATGACAATAAATGGGCAAATTTCCGCTATCTCCATGCCAACGGAACAAAACTTAATCTGCTGCATTTTGACGGACACGTTTCATCAAGCACCTGGTCACTTTGCTATACTCAGATAACTTCCGACAGGAACGCAGGACTCAATCCATTCAATGTCACCGAAAGATAAAATCATGAAAAAGTATTTACTTCCACTCGTCATGCTGCCGTTTCTGCTTTTTTCAGAAACGGATGTTCCTCTGAAAAAAAAGAGTTACTTCATCCACTCCAAAGATAATACCACGACGACTCTGTTTGAGAATGTCAGGATCCTGCCGAACCGCAAATACCGTATTTCATGTAAAGTGACCAATATCAATCCCGTCAACGGCGACGCCCAGGGATGTGTGGTCGCATTGGATAAAAAAGGTAACAGGATCACCTCCACATGGTTTCAATTCTACCCATGGAACAGAAAGGCTCACCCGGAGCAGAGTTTCAGTCATACCTTTTTCACGCCTCCCGATGCAGCGGCGTTGAAGATATATTTTCAATGCGGCAAACCGAACCATATTCTTGAAGTGAAAAATCTCACGTTGAAACTGTTCCCGCTTCCGGCAGACGGTGATTTGGAAAAAGAACGGCTTCTTTCCACCTGGTATTCACCCTTGAAATGGATCGAAAACAGCCACTACGAACCGACGCCTCATAAAAAATGGTTCAAACCGGCAGCTTTCGATTTGCCTTCTGTCCTTTATTTACCTTACATCCGGGGTGCTTACAACGAAACATACGTCCGCCGCATGCAGGAGTGCGCCCAGCGTATGGACATTGATTTCACCTATCTGCCGCTGTTGGGAAAAATCAAAGAAATAGGCGGCAACCGTCTTATGGGCGTCTACGCCAGCATCATGGCTCCCGGTATCGAAAAGTATTCCCTGCGCCAGATCCCGGCAAAACTTCCGAAGGCACTGGTCATACAGGAGCTTGACTTCAAAACTGACGGAGCCCCGGAAATACTTGAATTGCTGAAAAAAATGTGCAAAGCGGAAAAACCGCTGGTCTTTGTTGACTGTGCCAACATTCCCCGGCAGTTTTTGGGCACCCCGGTTGACTCCGGTGTTGCCGGCGAGCTGCAATTTCTCCCCGTCCGCCGCAAAGTGAGCCGCAAAGACCTGGAAAATATCGCCAGTTTGTACGGCAGAGGGAAAAGTTTTTCGCTGATCTTCAATTTCAAAAGCAATGTGCAGAAATTCAATCCTCTCATACCGGAGGGAATCGACAGATTCCGGGAAATCACACGGCACAACTGGGTTTATCCCTGGTATGAATACAGTGAATTGTTCTTTTGCCGGATGTTGAAAAAGATCCTGGTTCCCGGAACTCAGAATAAAGTTACCGGGATCAGCGTTTCAAAACAAAGTGTTACGGTGGAAACACAAGGCGCAAAAGGGGAAATCGAACTGTTTTTCCCGGACCGTTTCAACGAAGTTCTTGCTGTCAGAAAATACCCTGCTCCCGGCAAAGTCACGATCCCCTTGAGTGAACTTCCTTCCGGTATCTGGAATATGGAATTCCGGCTTCTTAATCAAAAGAAAATTTCCGATGCTGGTGCAGTTGCCCTCAACACGACCTCCGCTGCAGCATCGGGGATCATTATGCCCCGGAGTATTCCTTTCGGCAGAAGCTGTCAGATAAAAGTTTTGCCCAAACGGAAGTTCCACCATGCTGAAGCTGCGGTCACCGGAGCAGACGGCCGTATCGTTCTGCGAAAAATTCTGGCTCCCGGCGAAAACTTTTCATTCACCCCGCAGGATCCCGAAGTTTGCCTTCATCTGGCATCGGTGAAATTTTTTGATCAGAAAAATCAGCTCACCGAATCAGTCAAACAGGAATTTTCTGTCATCAGCCGTCCCGTTGATACGGAAAAAATGCACGCCCTCGTATGGACAAAGCTGCAAAACAGCGAAAAATATCCTGTTTATAAAAAATTGGGATTTGAAAAAATCATCTGCTATCAGACCAATACGGACGGACTTCAGGCGATCCGCATGATCAACAGCGAACCCGTAGTCATGAACAATTGTTCTCTCGCCTGGGGAGAAGATTGGAAAGCCTATAAATCTGACCGTCCGGGGCCCCGTATCCGCACGGTATGTTTTTCAGACAAAGCCCGTCAGAAAAATGCGGATGCCAAACTCGATCTCTATCTGAATCAAAAGACTGCAGCGCGTTATTACGATACCAACTTCCACTTTTACGGTGATGAAAAATATCTGGGGCGTGATTGCTGTTTCTCTCAATGGTGTATGCGTGAGTTCCGCAAACGCTTTCCCGAAGCTCAGGAATCCGATTGTCTGCCCGGAAAAAAACACCATCTTGACCACCGGATCTTTATGAATGAAGTTTTCGCCGAAAACTTTGTCAACGGTATGATAAAAAGCCACAAAAAGGTCTTTTCAAACCACTTCGGCGGCCTCAGCGGCACCGGCAATCCCGGAACTTCCTACAACTGGGCAATGCTGATGAAAAACATGAATTTTGTGTCTTTTTACAGCGGAATCCAGCGTAAAATGATCTTTGATTTCGGCGGTCCCAATATCATTGCCGGCCGCTGGCGGGGTTATACACTCCCCGTCAGCAAGGATTTCTATATCAACTCATGGTTTTGGGAAGACTTTTTCACCGGAGCCAATCTGATGCCTCTCTATGCCTCCCGTTCTGAAATGAGCGGATTTCTGGCAGTTACACCTACCCTTGAAAAGTTGAGCAGTTTACTCAAAGAGGTACGCCGGGGGTTGGATAAACTTTTCCTGTCGGCAGTGGAAAAACCTGAAATACTTCTTTATTTCAATCAGCGTTCCGTGTTTCTCAACACCGACACACCCCGTTACGCACTCTGGCAGCAGGCACTGACCGGCTGGCACGCGCTTCTCAGAGATATGGCTGTTCCATACAAACTCATCGACTCCGATGCTTTTACCGGCAGCGAAAAAGCGAAATTGCTTATCGTACCAGGCGGAAGTGTTCTGAGCGATCAAGATTTTGCAAAGCTCCGCCGTTTCATCCTGCGCGGCGGCAGGGTCTGTTCTGAAACGCTTCCCGGAGTGTATGATGACAAAAGCTGCAAACGTCCGCCGGAGCTTTTGAAAAAGCTGACTCAAGGCATCTCTGTCTGGCAGCAGCCCATCACAGATTATGAAATCGTCCAGTTGGGAGGCGTTGGCGGCGAAGTTGCCGATGTCACTTCCGGAAGTTCAAAACTTCAGCATAAGCTCAGATCCCTCATGCTCAAAGAGCTTGATGCCTGCCGCATCGTGCCATGTGCCAGAGTGGAAAGTTCTTCAGGAATACGGAAATTCCCCAAACTGAAAATGCGTTACCGCAACGGCATCCGTCTTTTGGGCGTTGTTGATCTGCGGACGGAACGTGCGGATGCCTTGGCTGAACAGAAAGAAAATACAGTCGCCAAAGAGCCTTGCCGTCTGATCCTTGCGGAACCCGGATTTGTTTATGACTTACGCAAAAAAACATTTCTGGGATTCAAAAAGGAACTTCCCTTTGAGCTGTATCCCGGATCCGGCAGCTTCTACGCCATTCATCCGGCAATGCCGGAACCTTTCAAGGTACAGATCGCTCCGAAGTTCCGTCAGGGTGATAAGATCAGCTTCACCCTCTCCGGCAAAGGCGACCTGACGAAGCGGCTTTTCTACTTTGAATTGACAGCTCCTGACGGCAAAATCTTTTCCGGGTATACTAAAGCGTCCGGCAATACTGTTACGGGCACATTTTCAAGTGCCTTCAACGACACTCCCGGAAAATGGAAACTGCAGGTTCTGGAGAGTGCTTCAAACCTCAAACAGCAGCTGTTTTTTGATTTGACTCCCGTTTCCCGGTAACAGATCCTGTCACCAGGAAAGTGGGAACATACACCTTGAATTACCCCCCAGGTGTGTACGCGCCCCGGCAAAGTATTTTTGGAAAGCCGGGGCGGCTTTTCTTTTGCATTCTCACAAAAACACACAGAGAAACACATCTGTTTTCTGCTCAATAATTTTTTCACTCCGCAGAAAATCGCATGTTTTTTCCCAAAAAAACATTCCAAAAAATGATCTTCCAGTGTATATTAACCATTAAGTACTGAAACGATTTATCCGGAGTTTGCTTATGGAAAAATATCAGGATTTGAGGAATGAAGTCAGAGCTTTCTGCCCTGATGCGATATGGCAAAGCTGCCATTCGCAAAGAACTGCAAAGGGTAGTTTGAAGCTGCTACCTGCAGGGTAACAGCTGCTTGTCCCGCCGTAGCTTTATGCGAAGGCGGAAAAACGCTCCCTTTCGCAGAGCGAAGCGAGGGCGCTTTGACAATTTTGAGGAGTTTTGAAATTGCCTCAATGTTGTCAATATAGCACTTGGGGCATAAAAAATCAAGAATTTCCCCAAAAGGAATTTGAATCTTCCGCACTTTTGAGCTATTTTATGCAAGATATTCAATGTTTTCACCGATACCGGATCATTTACCATGTCAAAAAACGGAAAATTCATCACCTTTGAAGGTCCTGAAGGCGCCGGGAAAAGCACCCAGCTGCGGCTTCTTGCTGAAGAACTCCGCAGCCGGGGCTTTGAAGTCGTCACCACCCGGGAACCGGGGGGCACCCCCCTTGCCGAACTGCTGAGAAATATCCTCAAAACCCATCAGGGCACCGAAACGCTCCACCCGGAAACCGAACTCCTTCTCATGGAGGCGGCACGGAGCCAGCACGCAAGAGAGGTGATCCTGCCCGCTCTGGAACGGGGAGCGGTGGTCCTCTGTGACCGTTTCTACGACTCCACCACCGCCTATCAGGGTGCCGCCAGAAATATTGATACTTCACTCATCGCTGAACTCAATATCTTTGCGGCGGCTTTCCGGAAACCGGATCTGACATTGATCCTTGACCTCGACATCGAATCGGGATTCCGCCGCGCCGGGAAACGGCAGGAAACCGCCGGCGAATACGACCGCTTTGAAGCGGAAAACAGAAGTTTCCACTCCCGGGTCAGAGAGGGATTCCACGCCATCGCCGCAAAAGAGCCCCAAAGAGTCCGGATCATCGATGCCGAAGGTACTCCCGAAGAAGTCGCCGCAAGGATCAGGAGCGCTGCAGATGAGCTTTTCTGACGAAATGAAACAGAGATTCCCGGAGCTCTGCCGCTCTCTCACCGCCGCAAAGGCAAAGGGAAGACTTGCTCACTCTTTCATGATTATTTCTGAATCCGAAGAGACCCGGCGGAACTTTGCTCTTTTTCTGGCGCAGATCGCCGCCTGTCCCGTACCTCTTTCTTCCGGAGAACCCGATCCCGACTGTCCCGTATGCCGCGCCATTGCCAAAGGCAGCTATGCCGATCTTCACACTCTGGGGCCCGTGGGGAAAATGTACCAGATCCGGGTGGGGGAACTGGTGAATCCTGAGCCGAATACCATCCGTGCTTTTATGAATGCCCTCTACCTTACAGGCAGCACCGGGGGCGGCAAAGTGGGCATCATATCTGAAGCTGACCGCATGAACAGAGAGTCGCAGAATGCTCTGCTCAAAACCCTTGAAGAGCCCCCCAGAGATACCACTTTGATCCTCTGTACCGCCAATCCGGGAGCACTTCTCGCTACCACCCGTTCCCGCTGTCAGCAGCTCCGGCTGCCAGATCAGGAAAAGATCTTTGACTTTTCAGGGAAAAAAAATGTGATCGCCGCCATGCACGAACTGGTCTTCAACGGCATCAACGATCCCGCCCGGGCGGAATCCGCCGCCTCAATGCTGATACAAGCTGCGGAAAATATCGAAAAAGATGCAAAAGATGAGGTGGGAGACCGCTTTGATGAAGCCATTGCCGCCGCCGAAAATGTCGGTGACAATGCTTTGCGCAAAAGACTGGAAGCACGGAAAAATGATGAGATCTCAGGAGCTTTCATGCGCTGCCGTGCCAAGTTTCTGGGAGTCATTGAAGCCTACTGCTCTCAGGTCTTCATGCTTTCCTGCGGCGTTTCCCCCGATGCACTCCCCCATCCCGAACTGCTGGAAGAGCTTTCACCTCTGCCCATGACCTCTGCAGAGCGGGGAGAGTTCGTCCTCAAACAGGCTGAGGAACTCTGCCGCACTTTGAACTACAATGTCAATCTGGAGCTGGCACTGCGGACCTTTGCACTTCAGCTGGCACTCTGACAAGAGCAGCACTATGTTTGAAGGTGATTTTACCGTACACCGCTCTTCCCGGCGCAAACGTGTGGGATTTTGCTTCAACGACTCAGGAGTCCTTGAAGTCCACGCCCCCGCCGGGCTCTCTGAAACGCTGCTCAGAAAGATCATTGCAGAAAACCTTCCTCTCATAGAAAAGCTCCGTCAGGATCTTTCCCGCCGGATGCCCCCTTTGCGCCGTTACTACCGGGAGGGGGAACTTTTCTCTCTCTGGGGCAGAGAACTGCCTCTGGTCTTTTCTGAAAGGCTCCTTCTTGTAACAGATGAAGCGATCCTCGTCCCCCGTGGGAGCCCGGAACAGGTCAGGGGGGATCTGGAAAGAGTTTTCCGCAAATACGCTTTGAAACTCCTGGAGGAAAAATGCCGCACCACTGGAGCTGCTCATGGTTTGCTCCCGGAGTCAGTAGGCATTACAGGCGCCCGGACCCGCTGGGGCAGCTGCAGCAGCAGAAAACATATCAGCTTCTGCTGGAAGATATTGCTGCTCCCGGAAGAACTCGCCCGATATATCCTCTGCCACGAACTTGCCCATCTGCGCCATCTGGACCACTCAGCTGCCTTCTGGGCACTCACTGAAGAGCTCTGTCCGGAGTCGCAGATCAAAAGAAAAAAACTTCAGGCACAGCCCGAACTCTGGCCTCTCCCTGCCGCCGCAGAGTGAGCCATGCCGCCGCAGTTCCGTACAGCGAACAGGCTGTTTCATTTTCTTTGATTTCCGGATAAAGGATAAACAATTCATTCCGGTCATTTTCAGAAATATTTTTTCTGATTTCCGCCGGACAGAACGGAAAAAAGCGGATTTGTTTTTTCAACAAATCTGACCAGTTTTCAGTTGACAACAGTGAAAAATTGCAATACCTGGCAAATTCCGGATGTTCTTCCAGAATGACTTGCCAGTTGTTGCCGGAAAATTTCTGCCACGGACAATATATTTCATATTCCGGTTTGATTTGCAATATCTTCTGCCAATGATCCCCGGAAAGATGTTGCAGTTCTGCAATATTTTCTGTCAATTCCGGGTGATAAGCAAGCAGCAGTTCTTTATATTCTGTTTTCATATTATGCCACGGAATAGCAAGAGCAAGTTCTGCTCTTTCCCGCAAAAGGAAATAAAGTTCCAAGTCGCTTAATAAAGAAAAATCGCAGTTGCGGTACTCCTGTGGAGCGTCGATCAGATACCACATCCAGTCGATGGGAGTTTTCAGATAAGGTATGGCTGTTTCACAAGGCACAGCACAAATTTTGCCGCTGTTATCATAAACGGCATTT
>JAFTIE010000022.1 GCA_017457065.1 Lentisphaeria bacterium | reverse complement strand
AGCATCCCCACGCCTCAGAGTAAATTTTTTGATTGCACCTTCCGCCGTCAATTTGAAGACAGCTGGCGCGCCGTTGAACTCTCCGGCGACGCAAAAGAAGCACCCATAGCCGTCTATCCCATTGAAAACGGCATCACTGCAACAGATAAGCCTCTTGAATTCTTCCGTAAAGACAATACCCTTGTCATCAAAATTCCGGGATTGACTCCTGGAAAAAATATTTACCCGGAACACGTTTCACTCAAAGATGATTTTATATACAACCGTGCCTTGAAAAGCTGGTTCGGTCCTGTGACCATGAAATGCCGTATTCTTACAGGTGTTCCCGGCGGCAGAGAGATCAAAGCTGCCGACATCACCGGGGAAGGTGCCTTGATCCGCAACGGCTCCATGGAGCAGGTTTCATTGAAGAAAAACACTGTTCCCGCATTTATGCCCCATATGGAATCGGGGAATTTCCGGGGCGGACTTCAGAAAGAATCCAACGGCAATAAATTTCTCAGAATTGAGAAGTACGCCATGTTCAATTTTCTTCCTGAACATCAGAAAGAATACACTCTTTCTCTCCGCGCCCGTTATCTGGGCGGCGGCTGATTGAGCAGAATTTTAATACAGTTTTATGACAAGTCCGGCAAATATCTGAAAAAGGAGCGCCTGATCGTTCTTGCAAGCCAGCAGACTTTCGGATGGAAAAATTTTGAACGCCGTTTTTTTGTTCCCTCTCATGTGGCATTCATGCGGATCTATTTCCTCAACGTTCAGAAAAAAGAACAGTTTCTTGATGTGGATGATCTGAAACTGACTCTTCAGAAAGAATCCCGGAAAAACATCTCCCGGAAAGTGATGCTCAGAGATGAAATGATCAAACTCTGGAATATCCCCCTTGAACTGCTTGAAAATATCTCTCATGAACTTGTCACTCCTCATAAAAAGTGGTTCAAGCCGGCAGCACACCCGGCACAGGATATACTCTTTGTTTCAGGAGTTTCCGGCAAGATCACCTCAGGCAGACGCAGGGATATCGTGGAACTTGCCCAGAGAATGGATATCAGATACAAACACATTCCCCTGATTCCTGAAATCAAAAATGTGGTCAGCGCCTACTCCGTCTACCCGACCTACTTTCACCCCAGAGTTTCAAATTATACCATGGAGCAGTTCAAGGAAATCAAAAAACTCCCCAAAGTTGTCTGCTTCACGGGAGTGAATTTCAAGCAGATCCCGGATAAAAACTTCCTTTCACTCATGGAAAACTGGCAGAAACAGGGCGTCAACTTTCTCTTTTACAGATGTACTGAACCGCCCCGCCGTCTGCTGGGCAAACCCTGCCGTCATGAATTTGCCCCGCTTCTGCCTGAAATGACTCCCGGTCCGGGGAAAACCCCTTATTTTGTCCGCTTCTCGCGCAGCAGCAAATCTCTTGCGGCGGTCGTTTCCCGCAATCCAAAGAGCAGCAGTCTGATCCCCAAAGCTCAGCAGAAAGAGGCTCAGTATGACATGGAGATGCCTTACAGCTTTGAATATCCCTGGTGGGATTACTGCTATCTTCAGGATCTTCAAGTGCTCCGTTCTTTATCCGGCATAAAGGGTCCCGCCTCTTTCATCGCCGCTCCTGCCGGATTTGCCGTCAAAGCTCGCTCAGCCTTTACCGGGACGGTTGCCGTTTCAATTGAAAACATGCACCGTGAAAAGATGCTTGAGAAAAAGCTCCCCGTCAAGCTCACCGCAGGTCAGCTTCTCACGGTCAAAGATGACTTTGAACTCCCCGGCGGAACCTATGTTGCCGATCTCCTGCTTCTGGATTCCCGGAACCAGATCGTTGATGCAGGAGCCGTCAGAGTGGAGCGCAAAGAGATCACCCCTCTTGCTGTAACCATGAAAAACAAGGAGAACACAGTTCCCCATCCTCAAAAAGCAGAGTTTACAGTTTCGGCTCCGTCAGCACCGGCTCAAAGCCTTATTGAAGTTGAAATCTGCAACCAGCACCGTGAAATACTTTTCAGAACCCGGAAAAATGCTGCCCGAACCATCTCTTTTGCCGTCCCCCTGCCCCATATACGGACTTTCTTCAACTACATCCGGGTAAAACTCATCTGCAAAGGAAAACTTCTTGCTGCGGTCACAAAAGAGTTTTCCGTGCCGCAGATCCCCCGGGAAATGAACGAATTTTACGGGTTCATCAATGCCGGGGCCTCCGGCGGCGCCCCCATCAAAAATCTGGGATTTGATTTTGCCATCACGGGCGATCCCCGATGGCCCCACACGCCTTACAGTATCCGCAGGATCCGCACTATGGGATTGATCCCCATTCCCCGCCGGGGCGATGAGAAAACTTTCCGCCCTTACCGGCATGATGTCAAAACGGCCCCTGTCCGGACTCCCTGTTTCTCATCCCCGGCATTCCACGCAAAATTGCAGAAAGATACAAAGTACATGGCTGAGAACTGCAACATGCGCTACAACGATGTGAATCATCTGTGGGCAGGTGATGAAATGTTCCTGGGGCGTTCCGTCTGTTACTCCCCCAGCTGTCTTGCCGGGTTCCGCAGGAGAATGGAAAAATCCTTCGGCACCATTGGCGCTCTGAATAAAAACTGGGGAACTTCTTTCAGAAGTTTCGCAGAAGTCCTCCCGCAGCAGCTTGATGAACTCAAAGACAAAAATCGTCTTGGCGCCTGGCTGGACCACAAGATGTATATGAGCTGCGTCTTTGCGGAAAACTTTTTCGGCAAAGCAAAAGAGGAGCTGGAAAAATATGTCCCGAATGTAAAGATCGGTCCCACAGGGACCCAGAAACCCGGCTTCGGCTACAACTGGCACGAATTGATGAAATACTGCCGGATCGTGGGATATTATTCCGGAGTCCAGACTCAGGTGATCCAGGATTTTGCCGACTCCTCCCTCATGGCAGGACAGTGCGGCGGCGGGTACACCCACGGTCATATCGACTATGAACCCTACAACTATAACATCATGTGGCGGACTCTGCTCAACGGCGGCAACCTCGCCTATCACTACTACGGATGCGCCATCAACGGCGACGGCTCCGCCACCCGGAACATGCTCTTCTACACAACCTCGCTCAAAGAACTCAAGAGCGGTATCGGCAAAGTTTATCTTTCCGCGCAGCCCCGCCATTCAGTGGGGATCCTTTACTCTCACCCCTCTCTTTTTGCCGCCATGGGCAGCTGCGGACAGGATGAGTGGCAGAACAGTCAGACCTCCTGGGCAAAACTTTTTGATGATCTGCGTATCAGCGCCCGCTTTATCAACTATGAAGAGCTGGCATCCCGGGGCGTCCCCAAAGGACTGAAAGCGGTCGTTTTGCCCTTTTCACTGGCTCTCTCAGATGCTGAGATAACCTCACTCAAACGCTTTGCTGCGGCAGGGGGCACAGTCATTTCAGATTGCAATGCAGGTATCTTTGACGAACACGGCAGAAACCGTTCAGAAAGTGAGCGCCTTGAAAAGATGAAGTTCCAGACCGAACTCGGATTTTCCATTGCCCGTTACAACTTTATCCAGCTCGGCGGAACTGGCGGAGAACTTTCCACCAGCGGCTCCGGTGATGAAACCTTTGTCCGCCTCTGCCGTGAAAAGGTCGCGGCACTGCTCAAAAAAGTAAAAATCGCCCCCTTTGTCACCCTGACTGATGCAAAGGGCAAGGATTTCGGCTGTATGGCAAAGCTCCGTTTTGACGGACCTTCCCGGATCTACGGATTCCATCTGGCTCCTGACGGCATAACGCCCGGGCGTTTCAAAGAATCTGACAGCAGAAAAGTTACTGTCAAACTTGCCGGATCAGGCCATGTTTACGATATACGCAACAAAAAATATCTGGGGAAGACCGCCGGATGGCAAATGAATCTCATCCCCGGGAAAAGCCATATTTACGCCGTTGTTCCTGAAAAGTTCAAATCGTTGAAACTTGAAATTCCGTCAACTGCGGAACGGGGCAGAAGTTTCCGCATAAAAACCGCTGTGGCTCCCGCCTCAGGGGCGCAGGTTTTCCGGCTCACAGTCACCGCTCCTGACGGCAGAGAACTGCCCCGGTATGCAGTCAATTTCAGAAGCGAAAACAACTCGGCAGAAAGAGAACTTTTTCTCCCTCTCAACGGGGCCAAAGGGAAATATAAAGTCAAAGTCACGCACATCATCAGCAACCTGAATTGTGAAAAAGAGATCCAGGTCCGCTGAAGAAAAAAATTCTTTCTGACGGCGCGGCTCTTTATTCACATGAAGAACAGCGCCGTTTTTTTTCAAAAAAAAGTGCCGAGATCACCCTTTTTTCTTTGTAATTTCTACGGAGAGAGGCTATATTATGAATTTGGAAACTCAATTCTTTGTCAAGAAAGGAAAAAAGATAAAATGAGCCGTAACTACAATGTTGCAGTCGTCGGCGCCACCGGTGCCGTCGGTGTGGAAATGATCAAGACTCTGGAAAAGCGTAATTTTCCGGTGGCTGATCTGAAATTGCTTGCCTCCGCCCGTTCCGCAGGTAAAACTGCTGAATTCAAAGGCGAAAAAATTACCATTGAAGAACTCACTCACGACTCTTTCAAAGGTGTTGACATCGCTCTTTTCAGCGCTGGCAGCGATATTTCCAAAGAGTTCCGTGCCAGCGTGGTGAAAGCCGGTGCCGTCATGGTGGATAACTCCAGTGCTTTCCGTATGGAATCCGACGTGCCTCTGGTGGTCCCCGAAGTGAACCCCGAAGATGTGAAATGGCACAAGGGCGTCATCGCCAACCCCAACTGCTCCACCATCATCATGCTGGTGGCTGTGGCTCCTCTGCACCGTGCCAAAAAGCTCCGCCGCATGGTGGCTTCCACCTATCAGGCAACCAGTGGTGCCGGTGCCAAAGGTATGGCTGAACTCGTTGAGCAGACCCGCCAGCTGCTGAACAATGAGCCCATCTGCCCCAAAGCATTCGCCCACCGGATCGGCTTCAACCTGATCCCCCACATCGACAGCTTCTACGACAACGGTTACACCAAAGAAGAGCTGAAAATGCTCAACGAGACCCGTAAGATGCTCCACGATGACTCTCTGCAGATCACTTGCACCTGTGTGCGTGTCCCCGTTCTGCGCGCCCACTCCGAAGCGCTGAATCTGGAATTTGAAAATGAGATCACCCCCGAAGAAGCCAGAACCATTCTGGCTGCCGCCCCCGGCGTGCAGGTGGTTGATGATCCTGCTTCAAAACTTTACCCCATGCCTATTGATGCCACTGAAAAATATGACATCCTCGTGGGCCGTATCCGTCAGGATATCTCCCGCAATGACAAGAAGGGACTTGATATCTTCGTTTCCGGAGACCAGGTCCTCAAGGGTGCTGCACTCAACGCAGTTCAGATCGCTGAATTGCTCTGATTTTCAGGAAAATTCCTCCTCCTATGAAAATCCTGTTGCGCCACATACTCACAGCAGCTCTTCTCGGAGTCATCGGCTGCACTTCCGCCGACTCGGAGAAGGGACGCTTTGACCGGATCGCAAAAGATCTTGACATGGGAGGAAGCAGTTTTTTCATCGGCAGTTCCCGCCATGCGGGGACTGCTTTTGAACAACTGCGCAAACAGCACGAAAGATATGTCTGGAGTTCTTCTTTTACTCCGGAAGCCCAATACAAACTTCAACGTTTTATTTCATGCAGTGAGCTGGCAGGCAGGCTCGCAGGGCTTCATGAAATAAAGGGTTGGGGAGGCAGCTCAAAGGAGCTTCCCGGAACCAAAGAAAGAGTGTTCCGGAACAGATTCCGTCTTCTTCTCAATGAAAAAAGCGATGGCGTTCTCTGGAACCTTTTTTCTCCTCAGAACCGGGCTCTTGAAAAATACCTTTACAATTTACCCGCCGACACCTCTTACGCCGGAGCATTTGTGTTGAATCCTGTAATGCTGGAGCGTTTGATCACAACAGAAAAATCTGTTTCCGCAACATTCACCAATCTTTGCAAACTCTTTCTTGGCATGACGCCCCGGGAAACATTGAAGGCGTTTTCAGGTGTTTGGCGGATCGTTGTTGTCTGCGATGAAGCGAATGATCCCGAAACGCTGATGGGGATCCATGTTGCTCTGACTCTGCCGGATAAGGAAGGAAAGCTTTTCAAAGGGTTATCTTCCAAATTGCAATATCTCCCAAACACCAGTATTGATTTGAAAAAAAAGACGATAAAACTTGCAAAGCTCCCGGGGAAAGCCTGTATCCCTTATATCAGGTCCGGCAACGGGCAAATCTCCTTTTACACCACTCCGCTGGCAGCGGTCCGCACCACAGACAAACAGAGTTTTCCTCAACAGCCGCCTTTTGTCGCTTCTCTTGCACGTTTTACAGATCTCAACGGCATCGGAGTGTTTTACGCAAACACCCCCTGGACCGGCAGTAAGTCCACCTCTTATGCCGATCAGAAACTCCGGCACACCTCTCTTGCAGTCCTGAAAAAACTGCCGGACGGCTTTATCTTTGAAGGCATATCAAACTGTGATTTCAATCAATATGCTGTTTTTTCTCTGGGCATACTCCCTTTGCAGACAGCATTTGAATCCCTTTCAAAATCCCCTGCTGCAGCCGCCGGGGCATCCCGCCAGACTGCCCCTGTTCTTCCGCAGAAGAAAAAGAGAGTTGTCCGGAAAAGAACTTCTGTTGCAGCCCCCAAACCCAGTCAAAGCTGTCTGACCGCCATTCAAACTGCAGGCGGGAAATTGCTCAAAGAAGCAAAGCGTTCCGGTAAGTGGCCCGCTCCCGGTATTTCAGGATTGCGTTTTCTGGTCAATAAAAAAATTCTGACAGCGGCAATGCTGAGATGTCCGGCAGTAAGACTTTCTGTGTCCGATACCCCTGGTTTGAGTTATGCAAACTGCCACTATCTGTACTTCGGAGCTCCGGATAAAGAGTCCCCAAAAACACCTTTGCTCATGGAATTCCCCTTTTTGCACCCGAATCACATTGCCATATTCTATGCTGACGGCAGTGTAAAAAAAATACAGCTTGACGGCACGCGCAATGTGCGCAGAGCTGTCAGTTATCTGCACACGCTTCACTCCTACGAAGAAAAGGAGTTTATGCGCTTGATGCAGCTTGCCTCGGAATTTGATAATATATTGGAGCGCTGACAAAATGAATGATGAAAAAAAGAATCATGATGACATTGAAAAAGATGTTGAAAATTGTACCAGGGTTTTTACTTTGAGTGAATTTTCAAGAGAAACCGGTATAAGGATCGAGCTGCTTCGCCGCTTTATCAAAAAGCAGACCCGGCAAATGCGAAACGAAGCCTGGGAAAAAATTTATCCCACCATCAAAGAGCTGATCGGAGAAACAGATACTCCCCGCCCCCGGCGCGTAGGTCCGGGATATCGCCGTCATCAGGAACTGATCGAGATGTTCAGCGACCAGAAGGTGCTGCTTGATGTCTTTGACTGTTTACCCACAGGAACGCAGCAAAGTGTTCTGCGCGAGTGGGAATCATTGATCAAGGCTGATCCTTCCCGATACAGCAGTTTGAACCCTGACGAAAACAAACTCATGGGAATGTTTCTTGCCATGGATGACGAAACCCGGGATCGGGAACTTCTTTCTTTAGTAAAAAAAGGACGGCAGTATATCAGCAGTGTACGCTGAACTTGACCGCCATTTCCTTTCAGCAGTTTTCTGAGGCAAAACAGTTCCGCAGATACTGTTCACACAAAGGCTTTATTATGGAAAAGAATTCTTCTTCAACTGCCTCAAAGCGCAGTTTCAAAGAGTATATTAAAATATTTTTCTGCGGCTCCATCATGGGAGCGGCAGATGTGGTTCCCGGCGTTTCCGGAGGAACCATGGCATTCATCCTTGGAATTTATCAGGAATTTCTTGATTCCATCAAAATCATACTGAGTCCCGGTACGGTAAAGATGGCATGTAAATTTCAAGTCAGCAAGATGTATAAAACCCTTCCCTGGCCCTTCCTGCTGGCATTGGGATCGGGTATACTCAGTGCCATTGCTCTTTTTTCAACTCATATCCACTGGTTGCTTGAACATCGCCTGGCGTTGATCCTTGCCTTCTTTTTCGGTTTGATCCTTGGATCTGTTGCAACCGTGCTGCATCAGGTGTCGAAGTGGAGTTTCAACCGTTACATCGCCCTGGCAGTGGGAACCGTTTTAGGTTATGCGGTGGTGGGACTTCCTGTCCTCGCAGCTCCGCCTGAGGGGAAATGGTATCTTATTCTCTGCGGAGCAGTTGCCATCTGTGCCATGGTGTTGCCGGGCATTTCCGGGAGTTTCATGCTGCTCCTCATGGGCAAATATGAATTTATTCTGGGGAGTGTGAACAACTTGAAAGCACGGATCGATATGGGGGAAAGTTTCCTGAATCTGGTTCTCTTTGGCACAGGGTTGATTTTGGGGATCTCCTTTTTCTGCCGTTTTCTTTCATGGCTGCTCAAGAAATACAACGATGTGACCGTGGCTGTTCTCATTGGATTCATGCTTGGTTCTCTGCGTAAAGTTTGGCCCTGGAAAGAGGGAGCTCACATCAATAACAGCAATATCATGCCTGAATTTTCCTGCGATCTGCTGCCGGTCGTTTTATTGGCGATTGCCGGATTCATCATCGTTTTGCTTATTGAATACGCCGCTGATCAAATCAAGAAAAAACAGGAAGAATTGAACTGATGTATCCTATCGCTTTGCAAATCGGCTCCTTTTCCATACGCTGGTACGGGGTCATGGCTGCTCTGGGGCTGCTTGCCGCAACAGTGATCCTCAACTGCAACCGCAAATACCTCAACATGAGCAAAGATCAATGTTCCAACGCCATAATGGTCGCTTTGATCGCCGGAGTCCTCGGTGCAAGGATCTTTTACGTGGTGCAGTTTTTTGACCTTTACCGCAACAACCTTTTTGAAATAGTCCGTATAGACCGGTAGGACTGGTCTTTTACGGCGGTTTCATTCTTGCAGTGATATCCCTTGCGGTCTACAGTAAGATCTCCAAATTCGATTTCATCCGTATGTGGGATGGATTCACTCCGGCGCTGGCAGTGGCGCACGCATTCGGCAGGATCGGCTGTTTCCTCAACGGCTGCTGCTACGGCAAGCCGACCTCACTTTTCATCGGTCTTGCCTATCCCCAGGGGAGTGAGCCTGCCCAGCGCTACGGTGAAGCTGCGCTGCATCCGGTACAACTCTACGAAGCGGGGGAAAATTTGTTGTGTGCTGTGCTTTACTTCTACCTGGTCCGCAAAGCGCCCCGGGGAGTTCCGGTCGCCAGCTACTTCATCATCTACGGGGTCTTGCGTTTTGTCAACGAATTTGCCAGAGGGGACCACAAGCTTATCTGGAACCTTTTCACACCGGCGCAGCTCATCGGGATCATCCTGATTTCCGCTGGCATTGCCATGATGATCTATTTCCTGCGCCGCCGGGAGATGCCCCGTGTTGAATCTTGATTTCACAGTCTCCCGGGAAGAGTCGGGCGTGCGTCTGGATCGGGCACTTTCCCGTATGCTGCCGGATTCTTCACGCACCTTTCTGCAAAAAATCATCAAAGAGGGATGTGTTTTCTGTAACGGCAAATGCGTCACTGTTCCCCGTTTTCCGGTGCAGCATGACATGAAGATCACAGTGAATATGCCGGAGCTTGTCCTGCCCGAAGCACCCGCTGCCGAAGAGTTCGACTTCCCGATCCTCTATGAAGACGATCAAATGCTGGTCATTGACAAACCGGCGGGAGTCGTAGTCCATCCTGCGGCAGGGAATCACGAAGGTACAGTACTCAATGCCCTTTTGGGGCGTTATCCTTCTCTTGCAGAGGGGCTGAGCACCAACAACCGTCCCGGTATCGTCCACCGCCTGGACAAAGATACTTCAGGCTGTCTGGTCATCGCCAAAACACCTGAAGCGCAATTTCATCTGGGCAATGCTTTTGCCAACAGAGAGGTATCAAAGACCTACCTGACCATAGTCCGGGGCATTCCGCCGCGTCAGACAGGGGAACTGGTGACTCTTATCGGACGTCATCCGGTAAACCGTCAGAAGATGGCAGTGGTGGAACGCAACGGAAAAACGGCGATAACCAGTTACCGGGTACTCGGATCAGGCAGTATCAATGATGTGAAGCTTTCACTTCTGGCAGTCAGGATCGCCACCGGCAGGACCCATCAGATCCGCGTCCACATGAATCATCTGGGCTTTCCTGTTTTGGGAGACCAGGTTTACGGAGGCAGCCGTGCCAAAGTTGAAGGTGTTGAACGTCAACTTCTTCACGCCTGGAAAATAGAGTTTCCACACCCCGGCGACCGCAGAAAATGCGCATTCAAAGCAGAACTTCCTGAAGATTTCCGTAAAGTTTTATGTTTTTCTGCCATTGATGCTGAAATTTAATTTGAATTAAGCTGATTTTGTGCTATATTGTCAAGTGCGATATCGTCTTTCCAACTTATGGAAGTTAAAGGAGCAAGATCTACTTTATGGAAATTTCAAAAGAACAATTCGGCATTGAGATCCTCAAATTGCTGAAAGAGCGTCAATTAACACAACGCGGTCTTGCGAAACATCTGAATCTCACCTCCGCCTCGATTTGCTACATACTGAAAAATAAACTTCATCCATCAGCCTCCCATTTCGACGGAATCATGGAATATCTCCACGCCGACGCTTTTCTGATCAACCGGTTACGGAAATATTGGCGGGCGACGCAAAAGGAAAACTCTGAGCGCAACAGCGAAAGAGAAAATCTTTTCGCCATCCGTTGTGCACTGGGAGTCACAGTTGAAGAAGTTTCGGAAAAAACCGGGATCTCCCCTGAACGCATCCGTGTCCTTGAAAATAAGGTCAATGCACTCCCGACTGCGGAAGAAATGGCGCTTCTGCGTGAGTACTACGGAGATGATCCACAGATCCTTGACAACCTTTCTGATGAGGAGGATGCCGCCATCGGGGCTGTGGCAGAGGAGTTCGTCACTGAGTTGAGCAGAGGCGAAAAAAGCCTGCCCGTTTTTTCGGTAGAGGTGCTTTCCCGGGCAGCTAAAACCGGCTCACTGGAAAAATTTCTCGGTGGACTGCCTTTTAATAATGCGCTTTTCAATGTCTCTTCTCAACACTTGCATCGTGCCAAAGCGGTTCTGATCTGCAAAGCAGAAGAGATCCATTACGGTTTCAACGGCACACTTGAGCTGATTCTGGCAGAACATGCCCCTGACAGCAATGACCCGCTTCAGCTGGGCAGAGGGAGTCGCGGCGGATTTGCTCTCTGGCAGAAAATGCGCCGGACTTGGAAATATTTCGGTGCGGAGCACCCTGCGCCCCGCATGTGCAACAATTGGAGTCTTCCGGTATTGGAGATACGCTTTATAGCAGCTCCCTGCCGGCATGAAAAATCAGAAAAGAACAAATAATATGTTGGGTATAAAAAGCAGCGGCTGTTTTATCATTGGTATACTCACAGGGTTCATACTGGCGTTCTTCGCGGGAATCGTCTGTATCTGTTACTTCAACCCTGACATCAAACACAAGACAGTGACACGGGTGGAAGAAATCTGGAAAAGTATCAAGTCGGGAGTGGATGGTTCCATTGATGCGGCAAAAAATGCACCGACCGTGGAGCCTCAAGTATCTCTTCCGCCCTCTTCGCCGACGGTAAAAAATGCTGCAAAAACGCTTAAAAAGGAGCGGGATGCGGCAGTCCCCCCACAGAGTCGTCCCAGAATAGAGATAAAACTGGGGATATGATCACATAAACCTCATATACTGAATGGAATCGATCAACAAATGGAAAACTTTCTTAAAGTAACACTTCTCGCCATATTGCAGGGGCTCACAGAGTTTCTCCCGGTAAGTTCCAGCGGCCATCTGGAACTGCTGACATCTCTCTTCAAATTCAAAGCAAGCGACAGCATGACCTTGTCGATCATGCTCCACGCCGGTTCCCTCTGTACTATTGTGGTCTTTTATTTCAAGACACTGTGGAGTCTTCTTAAAAAGGAAAATTTCCACATTATCGGTTTGATCATACTGGGTTCGATCCCGGCGGGTATTTTCGGTGTCACTCTGAAGCTGACCGGGTATGATGCAATGCTTTCCAGTTCTCTTCCGGTGGTCGGATTCGGATTTCTGATCACGGCAGCGCTGCTGCGTCTTTCGAGCAAAGAAAAGCTCATACAGCTCGCCCCGGGAGAAGCTCCTAAAAAGCTCTCTGAAATGAGCTGGCGGCAGGCGCTGACAGTGGGGGTCGTTCAGGCTGTCGCCATCGTCCCCGGGATCTCCCGCTCCGGATCGACTATTTCGTGCGGGATCATCACCGGCATAGAACGGGAATCCGCAGCAGCCTTTTCCTTTCTTCTGGCACTGCCTGCCATCGGCGGAGCAGCTTTACTTGAATTATACGGCTTGATCAAGGGAACAGGTACTGCCATGGAGGTATTCACTGTTCCCCAGCTGGTATGGGGAGTTATTCTTTCAGCGATCGTGAGCTTCGGAGCTCTTTCCCTGCTCATGAATTTTGTCAAAAAGGGCAAATTGATCTGGTTCTCCTGGTATCTCAATATACTGGGAGCAGCCGTTCTCCTTTACTGTGTCGCCGGAATGATCAAACGTTGAGCAAAATCACAGGAAAAAAAGATGAGCAAACTGTTTTTTATCGGAGCCGGCAAGATGGCATCAGCCATTGCCGGAGGGATCGTCAAAGCAGAACTTTTCAAAGCAGATGAACTGGCAGCTTATGATGTCAGTCCTCAGGCGGCAGAAGCCTTTACAGCTGCGACTGGAGTCCGCTGCACGGGTGATGCGTTTTCTGCCCTTGAAGGCGCAGAAAATGTTCTGATCGCCGTCAAGCCTCAATATCTGGGGAGCGCCCTTGAAAAGTTCAAAGGGAAATTTTCCGGAAAACTGGTCATTTCCATCGTGGCGGGAGTCACTCTTGAAACCTTGAGTCAGTTGACCGGGACCGAACGTCTGGTCCGTGTCATGCCCAACACCCCTGTACTGGTGGGCAAAGGAGCTGCGGCATTTGCAGGAGCATCTGAGGCGGCAAAAGAGGATCTTGAACTTGTTTCCCGTATTTTCAATGCGGCGGGTATCGGTCTTGAAGTTCCGGAAAAACTCCTTGATGCCGTCACCGGTCTTTCCGGCAGCGGACCTGCTTATGTCTTTGAATTTATCCAGGCCCTTGCCGACGGCGGCGTTGCCGAGGGGCTTCCCCGGGATAAGGCGTTGCAGCTGGCAGCTCAGACAGTTCTGGGGGCTGCGGCGATGGTTCTGGAGTCCGGCCGTCATCCGGCTGTGTTGAAAGATGAAGTCACCAGCCCCGGCGGCACCACAGCAAGGGGACTGGAAAAACTTGCCGAAAAAGCTTTTACAGGAACCGTTCTTCAGGCAGTGCGTGCCGCAAGCGCCAGATCGGCAGAATTGGGGAAAAAATAAGATGGATTCCTACAACATTTTAACAGTTGTCATGCCGGTCTACAATGAAGAATCTACCATCATCACCATTGTGGAAAATGTTCTTGCCCGCCCTGAAGTGGGTGAATTGATCATTGTTAACGATGCTTCAAAGGACAACTCCTGGGAAAAACTGCAAACCTTTGCAGGAAATCCCAAAGTGCGCCTGTTGAATCAGGAGGTCAACCGGGGCAAAGGAGCGGCGCTGATCCGGGGCTTTTCCGAGGCGACCATGCCTTTTGTCATGATCCAGGATGCGGACTTTGAATATACGCCTGATGATTACCCGATCGTGCTGGCGCCCCTTATTTCGGGGAAAGCGGATGTTGTTTACGGTTCCCGTTTCATGGGGACTCCGGGACAGGTGCGTTTTTTCAGACATGAGATGGGGAACAAATTTCTGACCTTCTGGTCAAATTTCTTTTCTGACATCCATCTTTCTGACATGGAAACCTGCTATAAGGCGTTCAGGAAAGAGGTGATCCAGAATCTCATACTGACCTCTGAGCGTTTCGGCATCGAAGTGGAAATGACTGCAAAATTGGCAAAAGCCAAAACTCTGTGCATTTGGGAGGTTCCCATCTCCTACGCTCCCCGCTCCTACAACGAAGGCAAAAAAATCGGCTGGCGTGACGGATTTGCCGCCTTGTGGCACATCCTGCGTTTCAACTGCTTCACCTCTTTGGAAGAGAGTTTGAAAAAGCCCTGGAGCGAAGTCCTGAAAAAAAGGTAGTGTCCGGTATTTTGTGCGCATTTCTTTTTGACCGATCATAAAACTTCGGTTCAACGCTGTCTGCTGCGGGGCAGGATCACGGGTTCCGTGGGCTGCACGTTGAGGTAACGCAGCGCCCGTTCCATGGTCCTCTGGAATATGGGCGCTGCCACAGCACCGCCGCCGCTGCCCCCCTTGGGGTTGTCCACCGTGACCACCATCACCAGCTGCGCCTCGTGTGCAGGGACAAATCCGCCAAAACTGGTATAATACTGATTGGCAGAATAACCGCTTTTGCGGATGATCTTCCCTGTCACGGGGTCTCTGACAGCCTCAATATTTTTCCGGCTGGTTCCGGTTTTTCCCGCCACTTGAAATCCGGGGATCGCCGCACGGCGCGCCGTACCGTCACGGGCGGTGACAGAAACCATCATATCAATGACCTTGTAAAGCTGTTCAGGATCTGCTCCTGTTTCAATAAAATCACCGTTCCGGTTTTCTTCGATCTTACCCGTTTTGGGGTCCCTGATACCGTAAATCAGCTTGAGAGTCGGCAGTTTTCCGTTATTGGCAAGTCCGCAATACGCCCTGAGCAGCTGAAGAAGAGTAGTGTTGAAACTGTATCCGATGGGGATACGGGTGATGGTGAGAGAATCCCAGCGGCGGGGTCGGGGGAAAACTCCCCGCTGCTCGTTGGGGAAAGGCAACCCGCTCAGGGAATTGAATCCGAAACGCCGCAGAGCGTGATCGACCTCCTCCTTTCCCAGCATCAAAGCGATCTTTGCAGTGCCGATATTACTGGACTTCTTGATCACATCAGAAACACTCAGCGTCTTGTATGAACCGACGTCTTTCAATTTCTTTTCGCGCCAGTAGCCTTCCTCGCAATCAATAAGATCCTCCGGCTTGACGATGTTGCGCTCCAAAGCCCTGAGTACCGTAAAGGGTTTGGCAAGAGATCCGGGTTCATAGAGGTCCTGAACGTAGCGCATTCTGACCGCTCCGGGATTTTTGTAGGTCGCCCGGTTTCCCGGATCAAAGGTCGGACGCTGAGCTATGGCGAGGATCTCGCCGCTCCGGGGATCCGCAATAGCGGCAAAAATGCCTTCCGGCTGCCACTTTTCAACAGCGGCATCCAGTTCCTCTTCAAGGATCGCTTGAATCGGCTCCAGTATAGTCAGAAAAATATCCTTGCCGTCGGCAGGCTGGAAAATCTTGTTTTTGGCAAAAATGATAGGATGTCCCGCAGGAGTCCTTTCAAAAATATTTCTCTTCTTCTCGGGAGTCATTGTCTCATTGAAACGTATTTCAATACCGTTCCGGGGTTTGAGCATATCGTTTTCAATATCCACATATCCCAGAAGATTGGCAAGCATTCTGCCCTTGGGATAAACCCGGACAACACCCGGCGAAAAGGTGAATACACGACGCAGATCCTGCTGTTTCTTTTTCTCCTTCTTCTTCGTCTTCTTCTTCACAGGAGTCAAAGCCTGTTTCAGACGCCGAACCTCTTCAAGAGATGCGTTGCGCTTCACAAGAAAATAGTGATTTTTACGCCTGACAGACTTCCCATCCTTACCGGTGACGGTACGGAACCTGTCAAGACGGAAATAGTAGTCACGGTAACTTTTTTCAGGGAAGAGCTGAGCCAGGACCCATGCCAGCCGGCGCCGATCCTCTTCTTTTTGAACATTGTACGGGGAACACTCCACATTGAGGCGGGGGGAATTGGCGACCAGCAAATTGCCGTTACGGTCAAATATCTCTCCCCGCTGCCCGGTAACGGTCTGTTTCTGGGTATAGATCTTGCGTGCCTCAGCAAGATAGTGATCCCGCTGCATGACCTGGATGTAAAAAAAACGTCCGCAGAGACAAAGCCCGGCAAGCATCAGGAGTCCAGCCATGAACCGGATTCGGACACGGATGGACTCAGGAGAGTTGACGGAACTTTCAACACTATCTTTGCTCCGTCCCATTGAAGATCATCTCCCCGCAGACCGGTATGCGGCACTGGATGCCACTTTCAGGGGAGTCAGGGGGATCTTGGCAGCCTGTTCAGGGGTGTAGACCCCGATGGAAATGATCTGCCCGAAAGCAGGTTGAACAAGGGGGAGCTTGAACTGAGCGATCTTCCTGCTGATGTGGCTCCAATTTTTCAGTTCTTCAATGCTGTTACGGAGATGGCAGTTTTCTGCTTTCACCTCCATGATCTGTTTCTTTATATCATCGGTCCGTTCTGCAGACTTCACACTTTGCTGACGCAGATAGAGATGTCCTACGAGAACGCCCATGAAAGCAATGATGACCAATATGAATTTGACCACAAAACCGCCGTAATTGCGTGCCTTGTCACTGTTGCGTCTCCTGCGCTCACTGCCGGTACCGATCCCATTGGATCTTGTCGGATACAAATTCATAACATTCCCTCCTTTTTCTGATCTTCACAATATATATCAAACAAACACATTTTTATAATTTTTCAGCCACCCGCAGCTTGGCACATGCCGCCCGGGGATTATTTTTCAGTTCCTCTTTCGAAGCCGTCACAGCTTTTGAACGCAAAGGCAGCTCCAAAAGCGCTTTGTGCCCGCAACAGCAGACGGGTAATCCCGGAGGACAGATACAACCGGTACTTTCCCGCCGGAAAAACTCTTTTACGATCCTGTCCTCAAGAGAGTGAAAAGAGATCACAACGATCCTGCCTCCGCTTTTCAAGAGTTCAAGAGAGCTTGCCAACCCTTCTTCAAGCTGTTCCAACTCTCTGTTCACAGCAATTCGGAGCGCCTGAAACACCAGTGTAGGTATGGGAAGTTTCCCCGGAGCTGATTTTCCCAGTGTCTCATCGCACAATTTCACCAGATCTGCCGTAGTACCGAAAAAGCCATTCTGTCTTTTTTCAACGACTGCACGGGCAAGTTTTGCTGCAGAACGCAGCTCCCCATACTCCCGGAAGATGCGGCACAATTCTTCTTCTGAAGTGAAGTTCAGCACTCTGCCTGCGGTTACTTCGGAACTCTGATCCATTCTCATATCCAAAGGTCCTTCATGGCGCCATGAAAAGCCCCTTTCCGGCAGGTCGATTTGAGGAGAAGAAACGCCGATATCCAGTAATATTCCATCCACTTCATCCCATCCGATTTTTTCAGCAAACTCCCTCATCCGGGCATATTCACCATGAAAAAGCTGAAAACGTCCTTTGGCAAAGCCAAGTTTTTTCCCGGCATTCTCAAGAGCCATCTCGTCGCGGTCGATCCCCAGAAGTTCCAGATCCGGATACTTTTCAAGAAGCAGCGCACTGTGACCGCCGCCCCCCAAAGTCCCATCGATCATCCTGACTTTTCGCCCCGCAGGGAAAGTCAGATGCTCCAATACATCTGCGGCAAGAACAGGTATGTGATGAAAAGCAGTCACAGATCAAGAACTCCTTCAACCAGAGCAGCCAAAGCCCCATTATCGTTACCCAGTTTGGCGACACTTGTCAAAGTGCCGCTGATACGGGAATCCACATCTTCAACGTTCCACTTCTCAGGAGCGCACAAGCGTATATGGGTCACAGCACCGATCAACTTGATATTTTTGTTTATCCCCGCCTGTTCCAGCTGATTCTTTGCCAGAGTCAATCTTCCCTGACGGTCACAACGGCAGCTCCGCGCCAGCGAACCCAAACGTGCGGCGGCAAGACGCAACGACGGATCTGCCACTGAAAGTTTCTGCAATTCAGCAAAAAACGCAAGAAGTGCGCTTTCGCTCATCAGGAGCAGTGCCGAATCATTTTCGGGCAAAGCGACCCAGGAGCTTTCCCCCTCGCTCCGCCACTCCCCGGGAAGACTGATGCGTCCCTGAGAATCAACGGAGTAGTCGTATTCTCCAACAAAAATCACTTTACTTTCCGCTCCTTTTCAGAACTATTTTATTCCTATTCACACCTAACCACACCTAAAATATACCAAATACATCAAAAAGTCAAGCCGTAAACAGAAAAAAAACAATTTTTTTTTCGTCTTCTTTCGCCCCTATTGAAAAAACACCCTTCCCGGTGTATATTATCAACAAGCTATATCATCATTAATCAATACGGAGAAAGATCTTTATGGAGCGTACTTCTGAAATCCGCCGTACCACCGGTGAAACCGATATTTCAGTGGCAATAAATCTGGACGGCAGCGGCAAGGCCTCTGTCGATACGGGGATCCCTTTCCTTGACCACATGCTCAACCTTTTCGCCCGTCACGGATTCTTTGACCTGGAGATCAAGGCAAAAGGAGATATCGATGTGGATTACCATCACACCATGGAGGATCTGGGTATCGTTCTCGGACAGGCCATCGTCAAAGCTGCCGGAGACAAAAAGGGTATCCGCCGCTACGGAAACTTTCTGCTTCCCATGGATGAAACGCTGGTAATGATCGCCCTTGACCTTTCCGGAAGAGCCGGTCTTTATTACGATGTGAGACCCCCTGCCCCCATGATCAAGGATATCGATGCACGTCTTTTCTATGAGTTTTTCCAGGCGCTCTGCACCAACGCCGGACTCAACATGCACATCCGCATGATCTGTTCAGGTGAGGTGCACCATCTTTTTGAAGCCATCTTCAAAGGCTTCGCCAAAGCTCTTGATCAGGCAACATCTATTGATCCCCGGGTACAGGGCGTACTTTCCACCAAAGGTTCACTGTAAAAAAAGGCTCCGGAGAAAAAAATGGGATTTTCCTTGCGTAAGCTGGGGAGATATGATTATGCCACTTACATGACATATATCTCTTACTCCAGCTGTTCTGTCATTGTTCCTGTTGTCCTCATTGAAATCGCACGGACCTTGAACTTTCCCCTTGAATCCGGCGGACAGGGAGCCGGCGGTGCCCTGCAGATCGGGCGAAGCCTCTTTATGGTCATTGCCATGATCTTTTGCGGATTCGCCGCCGGAAAATGGGGAAAAAGAGCAACCATCGGCACATCGGTGATCCTGATGGGTCTTGGCATAGGCACTGCCGCCGTCGCCCCATCATACGGGATCATCTTTCTGGCACTGGCAGTAGCGGGATTCGGTGAAGGTATCATTGAAGGACTCTGCACCCCTGTGCTGCAGGATCTTCACGAAGATGATGAGCCCAGCCGGTACATCAATTTCGGACACGGCTTCTGGTCCATCGGTATCGTCATGATGACCCTTCTGGTGGGGCTGCTCCTCAACTTGAAGGTTGACTGGCGTTATATTCTGGGGGGCGTGGCACTCTTTGCCATGTTTCCGGCACTCATGTTCCTGCTGCCGGAAAAGAAAAATCCCTTCAAAACCGAAAAGGTGGATGTGGCAACAGTCTGGCAGCACACCCTTAAAATCCTCAAATCAGGAAGATTCTGGCTCTTTTTCGCCCTTATGTTCCTGGGGGGCGGAGCAGAGTTCGGGTTGACCTTCTGGGCGTCAAGTTTTGTCAGAATGACCTTTGATTCGACTCCCATGCAGGGTGCCATGGCGACCTTGATCTTTTCCATCGGCATGATCATCGGTCGTCTGGGAGCGGCAGCGGTGGTCCCCCAGAAGTACCTTTTCCACATGCTGCTGGGAACTGCCGGGACTGGTATCATCGCCGGACTCATACTGCCCTTTGCTCCTTCCATCTGGGCTGCCTACGGACTCTTTCTGCTTCTGGGACTTGCTTGTTCCGCTCTCTGGCCCAGCTCACAGAGCTACTGTACCGACCGGATGCCTTTTCTGGATTCCACAGTGGTCTATATCATTCTTTCCTGCGCCGGAACTCCCGGATGCGGTATCATGACCTGGCTCCTGGGAAAAATCGGGGACAACGTCTCTCTTAAGTGGAGTATGCTTCTGGTTCCCTTGTGTTTACTCGTCTATGTGGCAGTACTGGTCTTTGAGCGTCTCAAATGGCGAACTTCAAAAGCAAACTCATGACAGAGAGCCAAACATCAAGCAACAAAACTCCGGTGCCGCAAATCACACTCTTGCGGCGCTGGAGTTTTTTTTTCGTATATCTGCTTTTCTTCCCCACCCTGCTGCAGCTGATTTTCGGAGTCTTCTCCTTTTCCCTTGAAGAGTGGGGCAACTGGTTTGGCGGTCTGCTTTTCAGGGGGCTCCCCGGAGCTCTTCTGCTCCTTGCCGCACTCCGTCTTCCCCGCCGGGCAGCTCCTGTTTTAATGGGGAGCGTCTGTACCGCCGCCGCTCTTTTCAACTTGCTGGATATCTTTCTGCTGGTCAATTTCGGTACCCTCTTTGACTACGGAACGCTCCAACTCATGTGTATTGCCCCTGCCGGAGAGGTCAGAGGATTTTTCCAACTCTTTTTCATGCGTCTTTCCACCTGGGTGATATTGCTGCTTTATCCGGCAGCAGGAGTGATCATCTTCACGGTGAAAAAGCAAAAGCTCTTCTGGAGCACTTTGACCATTCTGACCTTGGGCGTCCTCATCTTTTTCAACTGCACTGCAAGAGAAAGTAGATCCAAAGTGCCCTCCCCTGCCGCCCGGATGAAACACTTCGTACAATCATGGCAGAAGAGCCGCAGACAGATCACCATGGATTCCACCTCCGCCGCCCTGCAGGCCGCCAACTCCGACAAAGAGGCGCTCTATCTTCTCATCATCGGCGAAAGCCACTCCCGGAGACGCTCCTCCCTTTATGGAGCTTTACGGGATACCACGCCGCAGCTGAAAAAACTTTATCGTTCCCGGCAGATCTTCCGGTTTGACAACGCCGTAACGCCCCACGTCATGACCCAGTTGGCACTGCCGGGGATGCTGACCCTTGCGGGAAAGGATATTGAAAATTTTTACAAATATCCCTCTTTGCCTGACATCTTCCGTAAAGCCGGATTCAAGGTGTGGTACATCTTCAATCAGATGCCTGATACAGAAAGTGCCCTTCCCTTTCTCGCCGCAGCAAAGCGATCTGACTGTTTCAAATCCTTTTCCAATCCGGTCATACGCTATGACGTTCAAATGCTGAATGAAGTAAAAAAAATATTGGATTCTCCTGGATCCAAAAAATTTCTGATACTTCATCTCAAAGGCAACCATTGGAAATATGCAGAGACTTTCCCGGAAGAAATGCGTCATTTTTCTCTTACTCCGGGGAGCTCTTCCAAAGAAACGCTCCTCAACGAATATGACGACTCTCTGCGTGCCCTTGACGCTTTTCTTTTCCAGATGCTCCAACTGCTCCAAGCCCGAAAGAAAAACGCATTTCTGCTCTATTTGCCCGACCACGGCGAAGCACTTTATGAAGAAGATGATTTTGCAGGGCACACAGACCTCTTCCCTACTGCGGCTTCAGCGGAACTCCCCATGTTCCTGTGGATTTCCCCAAGTTTTGCCCGTCCGGAATTGCTTACGGCGGTACAGAAAAATTTGAAGACTTCCTTTCTATCTTCCGATCTGCCCCATTTCTTCATGGAACTTGCGGGAATCACTTCTCCCCTCTTTGCTCCTGAGCGTTCATTCATAAATCCCCGGTACAAAAAAACACCCCGGCGTGTTTCTACCCGGGGAATCGATTATGAGACCATGAAAAACAAAACGACACCTATTTCAGAGCCGCAATGACAAGTCCTGCGACAATGGCTCCCACACCTGCCAACCGCACGGGAGGACACTTCTCTTTGAGGATGAATATTCCTGCTGCCACCCCGAGAGGAAGACTCATCTGACGGAATGCCTGCACATAGCTGACATTTGAAACCAGAGGCATGGCAAGCACCACCAGTATGTAGGCTGAAGAGGAACAGATCCCGCAAATGTGGGGCGTCCACGATCGGAAGAGCAGCTGTTT
The DNA here is from genome assembly GCA_017457065.1 of Lentisphaeria bacterium. Taxonomy (GTDB): domain Bacteria; phylum Verrucomicrobiota; class Lentisphaeria; order Victivallales; family Victivallaceae; genus UBA1784. The sequence goes on along the minus strand of JAFTIE010000022.1, from coordinate 2,815 downwards.
CAGACTCTCTCTTTCGCTCTTCAAAGTGAAAACATAGAGGGAAAGCCCCGTTGTGATCCCCAGCTCCAAAAGAGAAATAAAAGCTCCCGTCGCCGCAAGGTGGGAACCTTTGGTCTGGGCGAGGATCCGGGGGATCAGCAAACCGTCAAAGATGGTATATCCCGTAGTACCGCAGGCGGCAAGGATCATATATCCCAGAACCGGGGTCATGTAATTGCGCCAGCTGAACTGGGAAAACTTCTGCAAAGGCATGAGCAGACACCCCGCAAAGACGATAAAGATCCCCGCCACAGCCGTACCGTTCAATGGTTTTCCGATGCCGAAAAGAGCGGTCACTCCCGCTACCAGCAACACCGGCAGTGCCCGTACCATGGGGTAGGCAAGAGAAATATCCGCACTTCTGTAGGTCTTAAACAGCCCGATGAAATAAAGGATCTCAGAAGCAATGCTCAAAAGGACAAAACACCAGAATTTTGCCCCCAGAGCCCCCCAATCGATCCCCGCAAAAAAAACACAGGGGAAGTAAAGCAGAAAAGAGGTCACCGATGTCAACAGATAAAATGCCGCCGTCGGCTGGCTTTTCTTGCTGATGAGATTCCAGCCCACATGGAGAAATATGGAAAGCAGTATGAGCCAGAAAGCCGGAAGTGTCATCTTTATTTCCGTTTCAGTATGGCGTATCCGGCTTTTTCAGGAATAGAAACCACCCCTTGAGCAAACTCTGCGTTCCCTGCCAGAAGCTCCCATTCGCCTTCGGCTTCAAAGGCAGCATTCTCACAGGCGTGACCACGGAAAAGGGTCATAAATTCATCTCTGCCGTTTTTCCGGGAAACAAAACCGCTCAAGGTTTCGGCGCCGGGTTCATCGCCCACAGGAGAGATGATGCCGGAGAAGATCTCTTCACGGTACTCTTTATGGAGTGCGATCATTTTTGCAGAAACTGCCCGGTGTTCCGGTTTGACCGTTGAAGGGGCAAACCAGAGGAGAGGATTGCCGAAGAAAGAGACTGCAAACCAGAAATCCCAGGGGTAAACATTGGGGTTCACCTCGTTGCGGGTCCTGTAGAACTCATCATTGACATCATTACAATAGGGCACTTCAAGCTGCAGATACTGGAGTCTTACATATTTGGCAAGATTCCAGGCGTTCCGCAAAGTCCGCAAGGGATGATATCCGGTTCCCCACAGATGGCAGGCGTAGCGGTTTTCAAGAAAGAGATTACCGTACTCCAGAAGTTTGAAATATCCGCCCCGCATACCGGCGGTCACATCCAGATTGCAGAAGATCTTTCTGCCGCTTTCCAAACTGACAGTTTGAAGCAGCTTTTCAAAGTTCTGCTCGGCACGGTAGTTGGAAAAGAATGCACCGTCGATCTTGAAAAGTTCAAATCCGTAACGGCGGTGAAAATCAAGCACGAGCTCTGCGAACTCCCGGTAGTCTTCATATCTCCTGGTCAAACTGGGGGCGATCCAGAGAGCCAGTTTGATCCCCTGTTCCTTTGCCAGAGCCACCAGTGAATCAAAGCTGCCGCCTTCCACCTTTTCCGGGTTGATACTCCAATAGTCACGGAGCACCACATCTTTGTTCATGTAGCACAGATCCCCCAGACATCCATTCTGCCAGCGGTCATCGACCTGATAGCTGTCAGCGCCGCACTCGGCGGCTCCTCTGACCTCATCGGCAAGGAATTGGGGATTGAGAAGTTCACCGAATTTGCCGCATCCCCAGGCGTTGCAGACCACACCGTAGCGCTCTTTACCGTAATTGAACCGGGTACGGCAGTAATTTTTCAAAAGTTCATTCTTTTCTTCTGCACTGTGATAGATGCCCACGGCGTTGCGGTATGAAACGATCAACTCACCTGGAACAAGTTCATCGTGATTGATGCCCCAGCCGGTACTGAGGAGATCTCCCTGAGCGGTCAGACGGAAATCGTATGTTTCGATTTCACGCCGTTCCGTTGACGGGGGAGCTTCCTGCAAAATCATGAATCCTTCCCCTTTTTCATCCTCACAGAAAACCAGATTTCCGTTGTATTCGGTCACATCATTTTCGATTTTGTGCTCTCTGACAGGACGGTCATGTACATCGGTGTGTCCGGCAAACTCCACCGCCATGACAGGTTTGAAGCCCTCTGCGGGGTGTACTGTTTCAACGATGGGCTCCTAGCGGAATTTTTCTTTGTCTTTATACATAAAGTCGTAATATTCCTGCCGCAGCCCCGGACGGCTGTTGAAGAAGTGGTCGGGGATCACAGCCAGTTGTACCGTGTTCCGCATACCGTACATGGCGATGCCGGGATAGAGATGGAATTCACGGGAAAGCCGGGTGTGGCTGAAATCATCAAAGTAACGCATGGTCACAAGAACATGATCGCTCTCAAAGGGAAGATCTTTTCTGACCACGGCATTGACCGTTTCAAGATGCCATGCTTTGAATTCGCTTTGAAAAGCATATCCGTAAAGGTCGAAATCAAACTTTTCGGCAGTTTCACCGGCAAAGATCCTGCCGCAGCTGTCTTTCATCTCAACAGTATGGAGCAGAGGGGTTTCCAAAGAATAGCTCCGGGAGTAACCGGCGTTTGAAAAGGTCAATCTGATATCATCCCAAATGACTTTCACATCCTGAAAGATCACTTCATGCATTGTAAAAACTCCTTAAAATTTATTTTCTAAAGAGGCAATTTCAAAACTCCTCAAAATTGTCAAAGCGCCCTCGCTTCGATCTGATAAAGGGAGCGTTTTCGGCTGTTACCTTGCAGGTAGCAGCCTCAAACTACCCTTTACAGCTCTTTGCGAATGACATCTTTGCCATT
>JAFTIE010000194.1 GCA_017457065.1 Lentisphaeria bacterium | reverse complement strand
TTGTCAAAGCGCCCTCGCTTCGATCTGATAAAGGGAGCGTTTTCGGCTGTTACCTTACAGGTAGCAACCTCAAACTACCCTTTACAGCTCTTTGCGAATGGCATCTTTGTCATTTTTTGAATGACTTTTGAAATCACCTCTTATGTATCACAATAAAAGGAATCATATCATGGCTGAAAACGCATTTGATCAGGAATTCAATTTCTTCAACATACTCCCCTACTCTCCCGGCGAAGAAGAAAAACTCGCTCAGGAGACCATCGAATATGTGGAGCGGACCGGCAACCGGAATGTGCTCTACTCTCTCACTTTGAGCCCCGGTGGTTTCCCTGCCATGAAAAAAGTCCACAGTATGCTTGACAGTTACCGGAAACTCAAAGCCCATCTTTCCGGCAGCCGTGCCCGTCTGGGAGTTCTTTTTCAGGCTGTTCTGGGCCACGGTGCCCGGAACTTCCCCCCTACTGATTTGAAAGCCCGTCCCATTGAGCCCTGGGTCCGCATGGTCTCTGCTGACGGAAAACTCACCCGTTACTGCCCCCTGGATCCCAATTTCAAAAAGTACATCTATGACATGGCAGTGCTTTTTGCCAAAGAATCTCCCTGTTTCATACTGGGCGATGATGATATCCGGAGCTTTTCCCCCAAAGCAGAGTGTTTCTGTGAACTGCACACAGCGGAATTCAACCGCATGACGGGCAAAAACTTTACTCCCGAAGAGTACCGGCAGGCGGTTCTTGACTGCGAGGTGGGTGACGAAGTCTACAACGCCTACGAAACACTGCGCAAGGGGATCCCCAACGGCGTGGCTTCAACCATCCGGGCGGCAGTTGACAGTGTCGATCCTGAGATCCGCTGCGGCTCCTGTATGCCGGGCTGGGAGTTCCTTTTCAACAACGAAACCTCTAAATGCTTTGCCGGGAAACACCCCCCTGTCATGCGTATTGCCAACGCCAATTACAACGAAGGTCCTGCCAAACATTACCCCTATCTGGTGGTAAAAACTCAAGCCTTGCGCATGGCGCATCAGGAGATCCCCATCGTCCTTGATGAAGCCGACACCTGTCCCCACAATCTGTGGAGCCGCGCCGCCGTCAGTTTTCATGCAAAACTCTGCTCCAGCATCCTTGCCGGAGTCAACGGCGCAAAGCTGTGGTATGTCAATGCCCATAAAGGTTCAAAACCCGTTTCACGGAACTACACAGACATATTGGCAGAGAACAAAGGGCTCTATCAGACTCTTGCTGCTGAAGTCAAAAAAACCGTTCCAACAGGGGTTATCATTCCTGCCCACAAAAATTATGACGCATGGCACGCCGCCTACTACAATGAAAGGATCTACCAGACCATGCTGGTTCCCGAGACCAATATGGCTCATGTGATGTTGGGGCACATCGGGATCCCCTTCAAAGCCTCCTTTGATTTTGATGAAGACGAAGTATACGCAGCCTCAGGTGCCGAATCCATTGAACATCTTTCTGATGCAGAACTTGAAAAACTCCTTTCAAAGAAACTCCTTCTGGACGGACCTGCGGCAGCGGCAGTCTGTGCCAGAGGTTACTCCGATGCTCTCGGGATCATGGCTGAGCACAAGGAATTTTCCTACAACCGGGAAAAAAGGGTCGATGGCAAAGGCAATTATCAGACGGTGATGAACACCCGGACCCCCTTCTTTACGATCAAGGACAAAAACGCCGAAGTTTTCACAGAACTTTACTACATCTCCTACCCCGGAGCTGACGATGAAGAATACATTGCTCCCGCCACGGTCTTTTACAAGAATTCATTTGGCGGAACGGTCTGTTCCATGGCTTTCCACCACCAGATCGTCTACTCACAGTTCAACGAAAGCCGCAAAGACTTTTTCATTGAGGTCATTGAACGCCTCAAAGGCAAAAAACTGCCTCTCTGCTGTTATGATGCCCAGAATGTAACGGTCATAACCCGGGAATATGCCGACGGCAGCTTGCTTGCCGAAGTGTGCAATATCAACTTTGATCCCCTCAAAGAAATCACACTCCATTGTGCAAAAATCCCCTCAAAGATTGAATTTCTGCAAGGAGACGGCACATGGAAAGAGCTGCCCTTCACTGTTCAAAATGAGGATATCAAAGTGGCATACGACCTCAATTGTTACGAACTTGTCATTTTGAAAATCAATTAAAGCGTTAAAAAATGAACTACGATTTTTCAAAACGGGATTTTCATTTTTTCAACATCATCCCCTACTCTCCGGGCAGGGAAAAGGAACTGGCTGCTGACGTGATCGATTATGTTGAAAAAACAAACAACGATACTGTCCTCTACTGTCTGTCTCTCCATCCGGAGGGGTTTCCCGCCATGAAAAAGGCGCTTCAGATGGTGGAAAGCTACCGTACCCTCAAAAAAGAGCTTGCCGGGACAAAGGTCCAACTGGGGGTATTGATCCAATCCATACTGGGGCACTGGCCCCGGGTGGACAAAGATGAGGAACAGTGGACCCGCTCCATCAATGTGCACGGTGACAAAGTGCGTTTTTGTCCACTGGACGAAAATTTCAAAAAATACATCGTTGATGTGGCGGCAATGCTCGCTGCAGAGAGACCCGTTTTTATAATGGGCGATGATGACATCCGGGGATTTTCCCCCAAAGCTGAGTGTTTCTGCCAACTGCATACAGCTGAATTCAACCGCCGCACAGGTAAAAATTTCACACCAGCCGAATATCGTGAAGCCGTCCTGAATGCCGTTCCCGGCGACACTGTTCACAGGGCTTTTGAGGAACTCCGCAAAGAGATCCCCAAGGGCGTTGCCGCTTTGATCCGTCAGGGTATCGACTCTGTGGATCCCACGATCCCGGCGGGCTCCTGTATGCCCGGTCACGAATACCGGTTCAACGGGGAAGTCGCCAAAGTACTGGCTGCCCCCGGTCAGCCGCCTGCCATGCGGGTCTGTAATGCCAACTATCAGGAAGGTTCTGCCAAATATTACCCCAACATCGTTTCAAAGACCATGGCTCTGCGGAACGCCCATCCGGATATTCCGGTCACTCTTGATGAATCAGACACTTTTCCCCATACACTTTACAGCCGTTCATCCAAAAGTATGCACGCCAAACTCTGTTCCAGTATCTTTTCCGGACTGCGGGGATCAAAGTTGTGGCTGGTCAACATGAAAAAGCTGGGACGACCTGTACACAAAAACTACACAAGGATCCTGGGCAAATACTGCAATTTCTATCAGGAACTTGCCTCAGAGGTGCAAAAGAGCAGTTTTTCCGGCATCGTCATTCCGGCAAGTCATAACTTTTCCCGGTGGCACTCCGCAAATTCAGAAACCTTCGACAGCTTTCTGCCGGATCCTCTTTTCAGTGCCACGACACTGGGACTTTTGGGGATCCCTTTTCACTGTGATTTCCCTCTTGACAAAGAGGCTCTTTACGCCCTTGCGGGGGATAAGGCAGTCAACCGTTTTACAGATGATGATTTAAAAAACCTTCTTTCCGGAAAACTTTTTGTTGACGGTCCTGCGGCGGCAGAGCTCTGCAAAAGAGGTTTTGGTGAACTTCTGGGAGTCAATGCAGAAATGGTGGAGTTCCGTTACAACCGGGAAAAGAATCCTGTTACCGGTCAGTTGTACACCATTTCCAAGAATCCGACAGTTCCCCGCTTTACTTTGCTTGATGACAAAGCTGAAGTCATAACTAAACTTTACTACGCCGCCTATAACGGCGCCGAACTTGAAGAGATCGCTCCCGCAACGGTGGTATACCGCAATAAGCTTGGGGGAACTGTGGGGTGCGCCGTATTCAATCAGAATATCCCCTACGCCCAGGGCAATGAGCCCCGTAAAGAGTGGTATGAGGAGCTCTTTGACAGGATCAACGGCGAAAAAATCCCGGTGGTCTGTCAGGATCTTCAGGATATCACTGCACTGAGCCGTCAGTGTGAAGACGGTTCATTGATGATGCTTGTATGCAATCTCAACTTTGATGAATTGGATGAGTTGAAGATCCGCTGTGCAAAAGAGCCTTCAAAGGTGACATGCCTGACGCCGGAAGGTCTTTGGAAAGAGTGCGGTTTCAGAGTCGAAAACGACAATATTTTCATAGACCGCCAGTTGGGATGTTATGATCTTGAAATTTTCAAACTGAGCTGAACGGAATATTTCTCTGAAAAATTCAAATTAAGGGACTCAAAACCATGAAATCTCCAGCCTCACGCCGCCCCTTCACCTTGATCGAACTGTTGGTGAGTGCTACTTGTCAAATAGGTGTTTTACCGTTGTATTGCCTCAAAAAAATTTATAAAAACTGCACATCCTTACGCCCGTCAGGGCGCACTTCACGTTTGCCGCAGGCAAACTCTTCACACCTTCACATCTTCACTCAATCAGCGTTCACGCTGATTGA
>JAFTIE010000193.1 GCA_017457065.1 Lentisphaeria bacterium | reverse complement strand
TTGTCAAAGCGCCCTCGCTTCGATCTGATAAAGGGAGCGTTTTCGGCTGTTACCTTACAGGTAGCAACCTCAAACTACCCTTTACAGCTCTTTGCGAATGGCATCTTTGTCATTTTTTGAATGACTTTTGAAATTACCTCAGGGAATAATTTAACACAACTTGTCCTTTTTTTCAACTTTTATTTTGAAATTCTTTTGTATCTCCTTTCCGGGCAGGACTCAAAAGTTCTTTCCGGTATTGCCGGGGAGATTTGCCGTAGAATTTTTTGAAGACATTGGAAAAATAAAGAGGATTGTCATAACCGCTCAATGGGGGACTTTGAAGCCGTTGATACAGCAGATCCGGGGCTTTTTCTGAAAAAATTTCAATTTTTGTTTGCAGTTGAAGTGAAGATTATGTATATTAACACTCATGCAGACAATTTATGAAAGGATTTGCTGTGGAAACGCTGAAAGATATACCGGAAAATGAATCCCGTGTCCCGGAAAGGATCGATCTCTGCCTTGCCTGGGAACGGGGCGTGAATCTCTGGGCTGAAGAAAGCTTCAGACGGATGAATCGTGACGAAAGCAAAGTGCGTGCCTACACCTTGCCTGAGCTCCCCGATTCAAAGGAGGCGTGGGAAAAAGAGCGTCCCCGGGTCCTCAAGGCTTTTGAAGAGTGTCTTTACGGTCCCATTCCACCAGCTCCTGAAAAAATCGAACTGGAGCTTCTGGCTGAAAACAACGCCGCTCTCAAAGGTATCGCTCTGCGCCGTGAATACAGACTCCACTGTTACAACAAAGGCAGACACTTTGACTTTGATATGATGCTCTATCTCCCCAAAGACGCGGCGGGACCTGTGCCTGTTTTTGAGATACTCAACTTCAAGGGCAACCAGAGCGGATTCGATCCAGATATCCGTCCCACCCGCTCTGCGGACTATGAACCCAAAAGGTGGCACGGCAACTCCCCGAGCCAACAACCCCGTGCCGTGGGGGATGACTTTTACACCCTCGCCGTCAGTCGCGGATACGGTATTGCAACAGCGGCTTACGGAGAGATCTTCCCCGATCATCTGGATGGGTTCAGAAAGAGTATCTTCCGGCTTTTTTACGATGACTTGCGCCCTGATTGCGAAGTGGCTCTGGAAGAGCTGCAGCAGGGGAGAAAAAGGAATATGGGCGCCATCAGTGCATGGGCGTGGGGACTTTCCCGTATGGCAGATGCCCTTGAAAAGATCGACCTTGTTGATACCCGGAGCCTTGCCGTAGCCGGACACAGCCGTCTGGGTAAGACCGCTTTGTGGGCGGGCGCCAATGATGAAAGGTTCAAGCTGGTCATTTCCAACAACTCAGGCAACGGCGGCGCCGCTCTGGCACGGCGGAATTTCGGCGAAGATCTGACGAGTCTCTGGATGATCCGCAGCAACTGGTTCTGCGACAATATGGTGCGCTATGCCGGACTTGAAGATGAACTCCCTGTGGATCAGCATCAGCTCCTTGCTTTGACTGCTCCCCGGGGACTCTATGTGGCAAGTTCTTCCAAAGATTATACGGCAGACTTCAAGGGAGAATACCTTTCTGCTTACCACGCATCCAAGATCTGGCGCCATTACGGTATGGAAGGTGTCGATTCTCCCGAACTGCCCCCTGAAAACACCCCCGTGGGCGGCATGGTGCACTATCACATCAAAACAGGTCCCCACTCCATGACCTTGTATGATTGGGAACAGTATATCAACTTTGCGGATGAACTTTTCAAGGGAAAATGAGGTAAGAAAATGATTTCCGAAAAAAACTATCTGGACCTGATGGTCCCTTTTTATGATTTCGTCAAAAAACAGTGCCGCAAAAGCGATAACGGCTTGAGCTATTATGGGACAGGGGAGTCCGCCCATTGGGCGATCCAGAGCAATTACAATGTGGCAGGTGCTCTTGCTGTTATGGCTGAAACAGCCTGTGATATCTCCCTTGACAAAGATGAACTGCGTGAAAAGGCTTTGGAGCTCTTCCGTTACAATCTCCACACCCATGTGACGGGAGATAAAAAATGCTCCAACGGTCTTCAGTGGGGCGGTTCGTGGATCACCGTTCTGGGATTGGAACGGATGGTCGCAGGACAGCTGGCTCTGGAAAAATATTTTTCTGCCGAAGATCAGGAGCGGTTCCGAAGCTTGCGGATCTTTGAATCTTTGTGGATCCTTGACAACTTTGAAACAGTTGCCGGATTGGAAGGTAACTCCAAAAGGAACAAGCCTGAATCCGATTTCTGGAACGGCAGTTTCATTTACCGCACTGTTATGGATCATCCCGATGTGCCCCGTAAAGAGGAACTCCTGGAAAAAAGCACAGCCCTGCTCCTCAATGCCATTTCCCACCCCCTTGATGCCGCTTCAGAAAAACTCTTTGACGGCAAACCCTTGCGGCAGTGGAACGTGGGATTCAACTTCAGTGCCAATTACTCCCTTGACCATCACTGCTACATGAATGTGGGATACAGCGTGGTGACTCTTTCACATGCGGCATATTTGTGGCACTATTGCAAGGTACGGAACATTCCCTTTCCTGCCGCAGCGGCGCTCCATGTAAAAGATCTCTGGGAGGTGGTCAAAAACTTTGTCGCCCCCGACGGCAGAATGATCCGCATCGGCGGCGATACCCGTGCCCGCTACTGCTACTGCCAGATGTATCTGCTGCCGGTGCTTATCATGATGAAGGAGCTTTTCGGCGACACGGATTGTGCGATCCTTGAAAAAGGTATGCTGGATCTTTTGCAGAAAGAACAGCAGGACAATCCGGATGGTTCATTTTTCGGTACCCGTCTGGCAGGAATGCGCACCCAGAGCCGCTATTACTACACCCGTCTGGAGTCCGACCCCATAGCAGCGCTGGCTTTCGGCGCAGATCACCGCCGCCGTTTCGGGGCAGTGGAACTGCCTGAAAGGGATACTTTGTTGAAAGATGCCCAATGGAGCGATGATTTCCATTGTGCCGATATGGTGCGTACTTCAAAGACGCTCCGTTCCGTGGTGCGCCGGGGATCTCACGGTCCCATGGCGCTGGCTCTGACTCTTGATGACAGCAGCCTTGCTGAATGGCAATCCAACGGCTTTACTCAGATGCAGGGGCACAATATTTTTCCTGAAAACGCCTCCAAATTCCATGAGGCGTTCCCGGGAGGATTTATCACTTCAGGTACCGTCAGGTTCATTGAATGTGAACCTTGGGGGGAGGGCGAAGCCCCCATGCAGGTGGCTCTGGGGCGCACAGCCTGTGCAGCGCTCCCTGACGGAAAGAGCATGATCGTTCTTGAAAAGACGGTCTGTGTCAAAGAGTGCGCTTTGAGTTCCCTGCGGAGTATCGGATGGAAGATCCCCAACGATGTCCACAACGGTTATACCCGTTCTTACAACTGGGAGCACGGCAGTGCCAATCTGAAAAAGGGCTTTGCACCTGAGACCATCGACACCGGTTCTTCATGGCTTACTGTTGAAGATAAACTTTCTTTCCTTCTGGGGTACGGTGCCGACTCCTTCAAGATCTGTATCCCTGAAAAGCCCATGGGGTGCATCAAGAGCTGTCGCTATATGACCTCTCTCTATATGAATGAGATCTGCGGTTCAGTCATTGAGGATGAAGAACGCCGTATCATGCCGGGAGAGGTGATGAGCGACACCGGGTACGCTGTTATGGCAGATGTACCAACTGATAAGTGCAAAGAGTATTCTCTTGAAGTTGTGGAAAGTTCAGGGGATATCCGGTGCGTAAAATTCACCTCTCCTGCAGGAACTTGGCTCTTTGCCGCCAACTTCGGGGATGAAGAGATCGTGTGGGAAGGCAAGAGTATTGCAGCGGCGGAGTGTGTCTTGAAACAGTTGTAAGGAGCTTTCTTTTTGATGAAATGGTATGTTTGCGGCGGCAGGGAGCCTTTCAGAAATTTTTTGAAAGAATTGTGCGCTCCCGGGGATGAATGGTTTAGTTTTTCCTCCCTTGAGAAAATACCCCTTTGTTCCGGGAAAGAGCACATTTATTTTCTCATGCCCGACTATGACAGGGGAGAAAAGTCTATCCCCTGCCAGAGCACATCATGGATGGATCAGGTACGCCGGCTGATCGCTGAAGGAACTCCCTTTTATGTGGAAAACTATTCTGCTCAGGATTATCTTCATGCCGAACTTCTTCAGGCGCAGCTTATGGGGCGGGAACGGTATCTTTTTCAGGAGTATATCGAATTTGACGGCTCCATCCTGCAATCCCGTGACGGATTCTTTTTCCCCGGATTCCGCAGGGTGGGGGAGGTGATCGGGCGCTTGAGCAACTGTATCGGGACTCATAAAGTGTTCCGTGAAGGCACATACTCATTCCCTGTCATCATCCGCCGCCGTCAGGGGAAAGTGCTTTCGGCGCTGACTGATCTTTCAAACTTTGACTCCTGTTACCGCCGTCCTTACAAAAGGTGGAAGGAAACTTTCGGGAAACTTTTTGCTCCCTTGCTTGAGAAAACTTGTGAAGAAATCGAAAACGCCTTTGAGAAACATTTTCCGGATGTGATCGGAAAGTACGATGCCAACACTCCTGAAGAGGCGGTGCGCCGTGCGGCGGCATGGCATGAAAAAGCAGGGCTTTTTTGCGCTCCTGACGGCAGAGCCGGGATGTTTGAAATGATCCAATCCAGCAATCTGCAGCTGAGAAGAAACTTGCGGACCGATGCCACACTGCTGACGGCGGCGCTTTATGCCGTTTGCGGGAAAGTTTACAGCGATGAAAAACGATTGCAGACAGGATGTGATCTGGCTGATTTTCTCTTTGCCAGAGGCATCCAGAGAGCTGACGGATTTTTCAAATGGCTTGACCACTCCCTTGCCGTCTGGGCTTCCGATTGCGGCAGAGACGGACTTGCCGTCTGGAAACTTTACAAAGTTACCGGGAAAGATGAGTACCGCCGTTCCGCATTGATCCTTGCGGACTCCTTTCTTGAGTGGCTCAAAGATGAAGGCGTCTGCTGCGGAACCTTTACCGGTGATGCCGTGCCGGAAGGCGCTGCAGTGACCGATAACCCGGTCTTTTACGGGGAAATGGCAGCTTTTCTGCTGCAGCTGGGGGAAGAAAAATATACTGCCGCCGCTTTGCGTGCCATTGACCGTATCGGAAGAAATTTCCCTGCTGTGGCACCCTTCGGATTTTCAGACAACTTCACCTTCAGCCGCTGGCTCCTCATGCTCTCGGCGGCGCAGTACCATACAGAGGTTGACTTTTCTGAAAAAATCGCTCCCGTCCTTGAATTTTTCAGTTCCCTTCAGGAGCCTTGCGGGGGCTTGCGTGAAACCCCTATCCGCCTTGAAAAACATCCTGAGGCCGGTATCGGTATCGGCGACGGATCAGATGCCATTGCCGACTTGCTTTACTGCAACAACTTTGTTTTCAACGCTCTTTCCATACTCAAGAATCTGCCTCCGGAAAAGTGCCGCAAGATCGATATGGAGCTTGTTTCATCCATGTATGACTCCTTGCGGCGTTTCTTTCTTGAGATCCAGATCAAAAGCCCCGATCCACGCCTTGACGGAGGCTGGATGCGGGGCTATGATATGCAGCTCAATGAATATTACGGACTCAATAAGGACCTTGACTGGGGCAGTTACTGTATTATGGCTGGCTGGGTCATGGCTTTTGTGCCCATGGTTTTTCTGACTGAGGAATACGGAGAATCCTTCTTTTTCTGAGTTGTCAGAGCTCGTAACCGCTCAAGCGCAGGAAATTGTCTCTCAGGACCATTTTCCGTTCAGCAGGTGTCAGATGTTCAAAGAGGACCCCTGTCACATACATGCCGTTGCTGACGACAGGGAAGTCGGTTCCGAAAAGGATCCGTTCAGGTCCCAGAAGTTCCACTCCCTTTTTGAGCATTCCCCAGCGGGGGAGTCCGCCTCCTGAGATGTCAAAGTACAAATTGGGGTACTTTTGCGCCAGAGTGTAGTTCTCCATGATAGAGGGGTATCCGGGGTGTGCCACCAGCAGCTTGAGCCGGGGGAAGTTTTTCAGGATGTTTTCAATATCTTCCAAATTGGAAGGATGAACACTTAATACCATGCCCAGATCCTGAGCAAGATCCATGACCTGAAGCAATCCTCCTTCACAGTAGTTTGTGTAGTTCATTACATAGCCTGCGATCTCCCCGATCCAGCGGAACCCCAGATCGTAGAATTTCTGCACCTCGGCGCAGGATTCCTCCGGAAAGTTGGGGTGGACATTGACGCCGGGAAGAAATTCTTCCGGGTAGGCGGCGTGGACCTCAAGGACACGGCGGTTGCACTCTTTTATAACGCTGAAGTCGCTACCGTCGTTGCGGATGTTGAAGGCACCGCAGGACAAGGTGATCCCGGCACGGCGCTGTTCGGCAAAGTATTCATCGTAGGTCACGGGGACCGCAAAGGGAAAATCCCGGTGCTCGGCAAGGTAGGGGTGCATGTGGGCATCAATGATACCGTAATCAGGCAGTTCCGGCAGGCGCATATAGTGTACTCCTTGAATTTGGGGTGAAAGCAGATGTAATATACATCAGCAAAGAATGGTTTTCAATCCCTGTTGTCTTGAAAAATCTTCTTTTTAAGGGTATATTAAACAGGAAATGAGGTAATTTCAAAAGTCATTCAAAAAATGGCAAAGATGACATTCGCAAAGAGCTGTAAAGGGTAGTTTGTACCTGCTACCTGCAAGGTAACAGGCGCTTGTCCCGCCGTAGCTTTATGCGAAGGCGGAAAAACGCTCCCTTTATCAGATCGAAGAAGAGGGCGCTTTGACAATTTTGAGGAGTTTTGAAATTGCCTCGAAATATAAGGAACTTTGCATTGTGGATGAAAAATTGAAGATATACCCTGTTGAAAAGAAAGATCTTGAACTGCTTTTTACTCTCATCAATGAAATGGCGCTTTATGAAAAGCGTCCTCAGGATATGACAGGAAGTGTCCCCCTTCTGGAGTATTGGCTCTTTGAGCGTGCTGTCGCTTCTGCCTGTATTGCTGAATATCAGGGGAAAACCGTTGGATATGCGATCTATTACCCTGTGTTCGGATCATTTTCATCCAAAGGAAGGGTGCATTTGGAGGATATCTACATCCGCGAAGAGTTCCGCCGTCAGGGAATGGGCAAAGAATTTTTCTCCTTTATTGCCGCCCGGATCCTTGAAGAAGGATATGCCGGGTTGGAGTGGAACTGCCTTTCATGGAACAAAAACGCCCTTGATTTTTACGACCGGATCGGTGCCAAAAGAGAAACGGGAAGGGAATATTTTTATTTTTCCCAAGAGCAGCTCGAAAAGTTTTTTTGATAAAATCACAATTTATTAATTTGACTTTTACGATTTTGGAGATACATTATATATTGAAAAGATTCAATAATAATGAAAGTGTGTTATGATTGACAAGGACACAAAACCCAGTATCCGCTCTGTGATGAACGCTTTTTCTGCTTTGGAGTATATCGTTGAACGCACTCTTGAAAATGAAGGCGCCTCTCTCAACGAAATAGCAGAACACCTTGACATGCAAAAGACGACTGCCAGAAATCTTATGCAGACCATGGAGCTCTGCGGCTATGTTGACCGCAAGGGATATGGTTTCTATGCCCTTGGCGAAAAGTGCAAGACTTTGATCATGGCTTCTGAAAGTTCCAACAGAATGCGCAATTTGAGTATTCCGGTACTCTCTGAGTTTTCAAAAAGGACAGGTGTTGCAGTACACTTGAGTGTGGTTTACAACAGCAAGCGTTTTATTTCTCTTTCCATAGACAGCCGCGGCGTTCCTGTAGAGTCGGGCAATGCCGGGGATACGCCTGAAAATGTCTACCGCCGGGCGGCGACCCGGTTGCTTTTGGCTTATTCAAGTCAGGAAGGCTTGAAGGGATTCCTCAAACGGTATGGGACTCCTTCTTCTGAGGCATGGCATGAAGGTGCCGCCGATCTTGAAGGGGCGCTCCGGCAGATCAGAGAAGAGAAACTCGCTCTCAACGAACACAACAATGTGACTCACCTTGTGGGTGTCGCCGCCGGGGTTTTCAACGGAAACGGCAAACTGTGTGCCGCTTTGTCAATATCGCTCCCCCGGAGCCTGTGGGAAGGGGAAAAGAAAGAAAATATTGTTTCTGAACTGAAAAAAGCAGCAGAAAAGTTAAATATGGTTTTGTCAGCGGAACAGCTGATGTAAAATTAATTTCAGGAGATAAAAGTTATGGAGATCACGGAACATCCCAGCCGTTTTATCTGGACATTCGGGAATCATGAAAATATCCCCATGTACCGCCGTATCGGTAAAGTTTCAACAGGGGGTGTACAGGGAAATGCCCTCTGGCTGAAAGATTGGCACAACTGGTACGACTCCGGAGAGTGCGCCGACAGAATGGCGGACCTGGGATTGAATCTGCTCCATTGCCGCTGCTATACAGGCATGGGGTGGGAATACGAAAAAGAGGATTTCCCCAGAGTGCAGGCATTTGCCGAAAGATGCCGCAAGAGGGGGATCACCGTCCTTGCTTATGTGCAGTATGCTACACTGTACCATGAGATCATGCGCCGTGAACTTCCCCATGTGGAAGAGTGGGCAGCCCTTGATTACAACGGCAAACCCTACGACTACAACGGACAATACTGGCGCTGGATGCCGTGCCCCAACCGGCCCGGATTTGTGGAATATATCCGGAAGGTGTTGAAAATCATCATTGAAAGCGGCTCCTTTGACGGTGTCATGTTCGACAATATGGTGGACTTCCCCTGTTTCTGCCCCGACTGCCGCAAGAAACTGATTGCGCGTATCGAAAAGAAAAACTGGGATTTCCTCTATCCTGAATTTGTTTCCATGCCCCCTGCGGAGAATATCCCCCCTGAATTGATGGACCCTGTGGCGATCGAATTGGCAAGGATGCGCCACGAATCCATCCACGACGCCTTCATGAGTTTCCGGCAAACCATCAAATCCATTGATCCTGATGCTATCGTGACCGGCAACTTCCCCATGCTCCCCCGGCGCAGCTGCTTTGTTTACGGCAGTAATCTGGCTTCCGCACTGGCACCCACTCTGGACTTTACTTTGGGGCAGTCAGCCAGCAATCCGGGGCTTGACGGCACCAACTCAGTGGTCTCTCAGGTCTATGCCTATAAACTTGCCCATGCGCTTCACACCAATGTGGTTCCCCTTGTGGACTCCGATGCGGGCGGTCCTGCGGGGAGTGGAACTGCCAAGAGCAACCCTGTTTATATTGCTCAGCTGTGTGAATCTCTTTTCAACAACAGTATTCCTGTTGACCGTATCGTTATGAAACCCAAACGGGGAGGCGCTCTGGATGAGGCGGTCATTGAAAAACGCCGTCCCATACTGAAGCGGATCAAAGAGATCGCTCAGAAGTACGAAGCCATACTGGATCTGCCTGAGTATGCTCCGGTGGGACTGCTTTTTTCGGACGACTCTGTGGGGCTTTCCACGGCAAGTTCAGAAGCCTTCTTGCGCTGTCAGGAAAGTTTGCTCCGTGCCCATGTGCCCTACCGTCTGGTCTTTGCCAGAGAAAACTTCATTGACGTTGAGGAAATGAACAAATGCGCCACTCTGATCCTGCCCGGAGCCCGGTGTCTGAGCGACTCTGTCATCGAAGCCATCAAATCCTACAAAGGTGAACTGGTCCTTGCGGGGGAGGAAAACGGCGGCAACGACGAAAACTACTGTCAGCGTGCCGAACTGCCCTTTGAGGATATTGCTGCACGCCGTGTGGAAATCACCCCCCACGATGTTTCCAAAGCGATCTATTACAAGTTCCAGATCTTCTTTGAAAAAGACAACTACGCCGACCTTTTCCCCACAGAGGTGAAGATCGAAACCGACACCGTCGCCCACGCCGTTTTCAAACAGGATCCTCAGGGCAGGATCCCCGGCGTTCTCATCAGCGCCGTGACCCATATTTCAGGCGGCAGGATCACTCTTCCTGAGAAGTTCCGCACCGGAGAATATGAATTTGTCTCCATCGAGGGCACCCAGCCCGCCGAATTTCAAGGCGACACCGTCGAAGTCCCCGCCTTTGACGGCATGATCATGCTCTGCGCAAAAAAATAGAGGTAATTTCAAAAGTCATTCAAAAAATGGCAAAGATGTCATTCGCAAAGAGCTGTAAAGGGTAGTTTGAGGCTGCTACTTGCAAGGTAACAGCCGAAAACGCTCCCTTTATCAGATCGAAGCGAGGGCGCTTTGACAATTTTGAGGAGTTTGGAAATTGGCTCAGAAAAAAAGGACTGTCACAGTAACAGGTAAAAACGTTCCTGCAAAAAAGCTCCCCGGAAATTCTCACCGGGGAGCTTTTGATTGGGGCTTTCAGCGCACAGGGAAGCCTGCTTCTGCAAGGACCTTGGCACTTTCGGCAAAGTTGCGCATGACGTGATCCTGGTGGTGGGCGTCGGCGTTGACAACCACAGGGATCTTGCGCTCAAGGGCTTCTTTGAGCAGATCACAGCAGGGATACTGCTCGTTGCACTCTTTGAACCATCCGGCAGTGTTGAGCTCAATGGCGCCGCCTGTTTTCTGCACTTCATCAAGGACCCGGATGGCGTGAGGATAGTAGAGGGCGTTGTTCACCATACCGAACTTTTTGGGCAGATCAAGGTGTCCGATAAAGGTGTAGAGACCTGAAGAGGCGGCACCTTCCAGCTTTTTCCAGTAACCTTCGCAGATCTGAGCGATTTCCTCCTGTGAAAGCCCGATCCAGTCGTTTATGGAGTGGTCAACAGGGAATCTGTCTGAATAGTGGACAGAGCCGATGAGATAGTCAAAAGGATACTTTTCAAGATTTTTGACAACGTCAGTGCTGTTTCCGAAAAAGAAATCCACCTCAAGCCCCAGACGCAATGTAAATGTTTCGCAGTCAAGCTCCTTTTTCAGAGCCAGAAGTTTTTCCACATATTCATCCAGCCGCCCGGGGATCATACGCCAGGAGCTGGGGTCGATGGCATCGTCATCAGGGATCACCCAGTGATCCGACATGCCGAACTCCCGCAGTCCGGCGGCTTTCGCCGTGCGGCACATGAGTTCAATGGGAGCTGCACCGTCACTCATGTCGCTGTGATTGTGAAAAGAAACATTAAATTCCGGACCGGGAAAGGTCAGTTTAAGCATCGTTTTTATTCCTTGACTTCAGTTGTGATTTGCTTGCATGGTGCAGAATATATATGCGTTCTGCGGAAATTTCAAGAGCTCCTCTTCTTTTTGTGCTTTGAAAAGGTTGCAAAGAGCTTTTTCATGGGATATATTAAACAAAAAGAAAAGAGGAGTCCTCCCCAAATGAAGATGCTGTTTCTGTCTGTATGTCTCTGTGCCTTTGTGATCTGGCGCATGATCCTGCCTTTGAAGGTCAAATGGTATGTCAAAGCAGTGCTGGCGCTGCCCTTGTTCGCAGGAGCCTTCAAGTTCCAGATATTCCGTGTCATCGGCGGACACTACTTTGCTCCGGCTTTACCGGAGTGGATCATTATAACAGGCGCCTGGCTCTACGGCGGATTTTATTTCATCCCCCCTTTGCTGAGCGCAAGTGAGGTGCTGCGCTTTTTCAAATGGCGGAAAAATCAAGCTCTCTGGAACTTTGTCAATCTGGGGGTTGTTTCTGCGGCATTGCTTCTCAGCGCCGCCGCACTTGTCTGCGGGAGAATGGCTCCCCGTATCAGCTCATACACAGTAGAACATCCGCAGCTGCCTGTTGAGGCAGACGGCATGAAGATCGCTTATATCACCGACTTGCATATCGATCATACATTTTCCCCTGAAAAGGTGAGGCTTCTGGCGGTTCAGGTCAATGCTCTTGGAGCAGATCTCATCGCTCTCGGCGGAGATTTGATGGATGGTCCGGTCAACAAATGCGGCAGCGCCGTGAAAGAACTTGACACTTTGAAAGCTCCCCTCGGCGTCTGGGGCGTTCCGGGGAACCATGAGTTTTACTCAGGATGGGAGTCATGGCTGGGATTTTTCCGGAAGTCAAAGATCAAGCTTCTGGTAAATGAATCAGTGACTCTGCCCAACGGCATCATCCTTGCGGGAACAGGTGATGCAGTGGCAAAGAGTTTTTTCAGGCACTCCCCTGAACTTGCATTGAAATATGGGGCAGATGTCAAAGGAACTCTTGGAAAGATCCCCCGTGAAAAGTTCCTGCTTTATCTTTCACACCGTCCGAAGACAGCTGAAGAAGCCCGGGAACTGGGGGCGGATCTTCAGATTTCAGGACATACCCACGGCGGCATGATCCGGGGATTTGATCTTCTGGTGGCTGCCTTCAACGGCGGATGGGTCTCCGGGCGCTATC
>JAFTIE010000192.1 GCA_017457065.1 Lentisphaeria bacterium | reverse complement strand
CCTTGCAGGTAGCAGCCTCAAACTACCCTTTACAGCTCTTTGCGAATGGCATCTGTGCCCTTTTTTGAATGACTTTTGAAATTACCTCGGTCGATAAAATCAACATGGATTTTCCCTTTTGCAAGGGTGATCATGCTGCCGGAAACGATATCCGTTTTCTTATCAAGGGCAGCCCCCATGAGTACAGGAGCCGGGAAATCCGATTCCTGTTGGATCAGTTTTCTGTGGACATGACCGCTGACGATCAGATGAGGTTTCAGAAAAGTCTTTAACTCTTTTGACCATTCTCCATATACCGTGAAGAGCCTTTTCTCTTCATCCGCCCTGCTTTTGCCTATGTAACGGGGGAAAGGTATATGACAGATGACCAGTTTGTATTTACTTTGGGCGGCTTTGAATTCCTCTCTCAGGGCGCTGCTTCTGAGATATTCAAGCTGCTCCTCTCTGAAACTGGTGCAGTCAATGGTATTGCCGTATGCCGGGTGGGAGTCACTTTTGTCTTCACCGCCGTCAAGGATCACGGCATACAGGGGACCGCATTTGACCTGATAATAAAGTTTTCCCTGATGATTGGGCATGTACTGAGTGATATTTTCAGCGAACTTTCCCCGGAGCTCGTGGTTGCCCCGGGTGCAGATCACAGGGAGTTTGCCCCCTGTCATATCCCCTGCCAGCACAAGAGCTGTTTCAAGGGAGTTGGGGGATGCCATGTGCTCAACCAGATCGCCATTCAAGATGAGAAGGTCAAACTTTCCTGCTGCGGCAGCAGCTGCCGTTGCCTGAGGGATCCTGTTGTGGATGTCAGCGATGTGAAAGATCCTGATATTTTCGGCAGGTAAAGCCTTGAACTCATACATAAAGCTCTTTTCCGGGAAGCGTTTCACCTCTCTCATGTAAGGGCGTCTTTCAGGGAGCTCCTGACAGATGACCTCATACTGCCCGGCTTTATCCAGCAGTTTTCCGGGAACGGTAAAGGCGTGTACCTTGCTCCCTGAGGGGCGGACCCCATTGGTGTGACCGCAGAAAACACTCCTCCCGACTTTGATCTTGACCAGAGAGGGCTTTCTGACGCGGATAAATATCTGGTAGGACTCCTCAACAGCAAATACAGCGGGGCTGCCTTCGATCAGAGAAATGCTTTCTTTTTTCACACTTTGTGCGCCGCAAACAAAGAGCATTCCCGGAAACAGAAGAAGCCAGCGCTTCACTTTGGAAAATAAAAAGTTCATCGGGAACAAAAAGCCTTGTAATTTGACTCTGTGATTTTTTCCCACAGATCCTCTGCCGGAGCGGGGAAGCGTTGTTTTTCCAGACACTCCTGACGGATCTCTTCAATGATTTTCCGGTCGAACTCCAAATATATGGAGCTCTTTTCCGTATCGTATTTGTTGATACGGCAATCAGTTCCCCAGATGATATCGTTTGAACAATCAGCATATCCTGATAAAAGCAGCATCCGGAACATCTCTTTGCGGCGCAGCCGGGTGACTCCCGGAGTCAGGTCGATGAACATCCGCAGCTTTCTTTCACCCGGCACATTCCGCATCGCCGCCTGAAATTTGGCGTAAAGCAGCACATATTCATCCACCCAGGGATTGCCCACGTGGGCAAGGGCAAATTTGATGTCTTTTATTTCCAGCAAAGGCTCAAAGGCAAGGGGGCGCACAAATTCACTCGAAGGATAGTGGTCAAAGAGGATCCCGCTGTGAAAATGGATGGGCAGCCCCGTTTCCGCCACAGCTGAAAACTGTTTCAGGCAACTCTTGGGGTAAAAGTGGTTGCAGATACACTTGAACCCGGCGATCCCGGATCGGGCGGCACAGCTGATTTGTTCATAAATATCACTTTCCGTGGGGTCGATCCAGAAAAAGGGATTGAATCCCGGTGTGGAAGAGGTATATTCCAATATCCCCTCAAGGCGGTCTTTCCAATGCTGGGAGCGCTCCGGATCGGGACGGAAGGAACGGGGCGGCAGACTCATTATCGTGCCGCCGTCGATCCCGGCATCGGCGGCGCGTTTCATAAAAACTCCGGGGGCTTCCGCCGGACCGATAAGGGGCATCAGATGGATATGGCAATCTTTCATGGTACTTGTCTTAAAATCAAAATTCGTAAACGTGGACATCAAAGGGTTTGAAAGTGTCAGTCAGGATCCCTGATTTGACAGCGACACTGCGGTTTTCAAAGAGGACTTTTCCCCCTTTGGCAACAGGCAGACGGAACTGAGCTTTAACACTCTTGCGTGTGGCATTGACGGCAAGAAGATAATATTTGCCATTGTGCCTTTTAAGCAGACATGTGACGGAAGGTCTGCCGTAATGATCCTGGGAAGGACCTGAAAGCACATGGGGCGTTTCCGGTTGTTCAGAGGGGGTGCGGCTTGTTAAAACATCCCTCAAATACTGGAATTCTTTTGTTATCTCAGTAATATCCTTCCACCGCTCCGGGGTACTGTTGACGCCGTATGCTCCGAGGACTTCGCCCTTATAAGGCTTTTTACCGTATGTGTACCAGATGATCCCCTGTCCGCCGTGGATGATGGCGGCATAGCTCATGGCACGCATTTCATCACGGTCAGGGAAACGCAGCCACCCCCGCTTGGGATTGTCCCCCACAGTGGAATAAAAATACTGGATGATGGGCCAGAGAGCACGGGGGCGCTGTGTCCCGCTGACGGCGATATCAAATGTACATTCCTTCATCTCATGGATGATTTGAGCCACAGATTTTTCCCGGTCGATATCACTATTCCGCTGCCCGGGATAGATTTCAGGCATGAAGACATCACTGCCCAACACAAAGTCCCGGTACTGGGAGACCTTTTTGTGGACGCCGGTCCCGTCAGCCTGACAGGTGATCCGGGAGCCGTCCACAGCACGACTGGCATCGTAAAGGTCGATAAAGCGGGCAGGATGGGTGTAGTCCGAGGTGTCATCACCAAGATACCAGGCGAGGATATCGGGATTTTTGATGTGTTTATTCAACAGTTGACGCTTGAAGGGATCGCGTCCTTCAAACCACATCTTGAAGCCGTATTTCCTGACTGCGGCAAGGTAAGGAGCACCTTCCGGACTGTTGACCCGTTCGTAGGTGTGGAGCAGATTGAAGCCGGTCTTCTGAAGATCCTGCATACACTTATCCCAATCGTTGTTATTGAAAAAACATTTGCATACGCCGTAGATACCGATGGGGAAAAAGGGTTTGCCGTCAATGAGGGTGACTCCATCGTCACGGAGTGTGGTTCGGGGGGTATGGGGACTGCGGTGTTTGCCGATGATAAGGTACTTTGTGTTGTTGCTTGCAATGCCTTTGATGTTGCTGACGGAAACTTTGATGATGTGCTTTCCGGGAGCAAAAGGTTCAGCAGGGTTCCAGGTGACAATATCGCCTTTGCGCTTGAGTGAAGCTGTCACATCTTTTCCGTCAACGGCAACTTTGAGTGATCCCCAGTGGAGAGGTGTGGGACAGGTGATCCGAAGAACAACGGGGCATTTGCTGTTTTCTGTGGGACCGATGGAGGAAAGATTTTCCACCAGAGGCACTGCGGGGACTCTGGGGGAGTGGAAATGGGTGATCTTCTGACCGCCCGCATTGAGTTCCCGGAGCTCAGGGAATTTGCCGTTGGCAGTGTAATGGGTGATCTTGAGCTTTACCCAGGGCTGCTTGACGGTGAACTCTTTGTCAAATTCTTTGCCGAATTTGCTCCATTTGACGGGGAAGCCGCTTTTGTTCCTGTTGTGGGGAGCTGTGGAAACGGCGATCTTGATGGAGGTCCCGGCAGGAGTGGAACCTTTCCACGAGATCCTGCCGTCTCCGGCAGAGAGGATATCGGTGGTATAGGTATAACTTTTAACGTAATTTACCTTCTTTGCCGTTGAAATAAGAGAAACAGACTTAACGGCAAAGTAGGAGCCCTTGAGTATATTTGGGGTATCCATCCCCAGCCGCAGGACGAAACTCTTTGTACCGGGAGGAATGATCCCCGGGGTCTGGGAAACTGTGAAAGAGCGGTTGTAATCGTTGAAGTAGAAGGGAGACCTTGAAAGCGTCTCCCCTTTGGCATTGCGCCACTCTATTTCACAGGGGGTAGAGGAGTAAAGGGGCCGTTCCATATCTTCAGAAGTTGCGGCACAGACAGAAATGATCACATTCCCCGCCGGAGCATTGCAGGGGAAGGGCTTTGAGCTTATGCCCCAGAAGGTATCGGTATTGGGCTTGTCGTCCTGCCGGTAGACAAGAAAACACTTTTGCCCGAAAAGAGTTCCCTGAGGAGCAATGGTCACAAGATCCAGATAATTGGATCTGCTTTTCAGATCCCAGCAGTTTGAGTTTTTGCCGAGGTCCAGCTGAAAGAAAGGCTTCTGCTGAACATAGGGAACGGCTTTGCCGGAGTCCCAACGCAGACCGCTGGAGCTTTCCACCTCAACACCGTACAGGGAAACTGTCAAGGTCCCCAGCAGTGCAAGTGTCAGAAATTTAAGTTTCATCTTTGTTTTTTCCTTCATATTTTACGGCGTGCTGCCTTTTTTAAATGCTGTAAGCGGTTTGTCTGTGTTCCAGAGTGCGAGGTTGTTGTCCGCATCATCTGTGATATATACGATACTTGAGTTTTTGACGCTGCCGTCGGCGTAAGAGGCGTTAAAGCCTTTGCCGTGAGAGGCGGCAATACCGGTATCAAGATCGACACCATTGATAAGCTGCCGTCTGCCTGAATCCCCGCTCCCCAGTGCAATATTCATGGCTGCAGTTTTCCAGCTGTCTCCGAAAACGATGGTCTGGGCGATATTTTTTCTGAGCCCTGAGAGTTTCAGAATATTCTTTTTGAAATTTCTCGCATTGGGACCGAATCCTGCATTGTAACCGATACTGCTGTAAACCATTGCCCGGTTGAAAGCGGTCATTCCTTCTGTCCGCCTCATGTGGGAGGTCGCCGTGGCACGGTTTGAATCAAGGGGACATTTGAAAAGTTTGGTCATGGCAAGCCAGTTGTTATATTTCCGCTCATTGAGGAGCGGTTTTGGCTTTTGTCCTTTGTTCATGTAAAAAGCCCAGTACTCGTGGCTTGATTCAGGGAGATCCCCTTTTTTGATGGTATCCGGCAGCAGAAACTCTTTGTTTTCTGAAGCGTAGAAGAACCAGTATTGGTAGATCTGCTTATGCTGATTGAGGCATTGGGTGCTCTTTGCCCGGTTTCGTGCCTGCTGCAAAGCGGGCAGAAGCATGGCAGCAAGAATGGCGATCATTGCAATTACGACCAACAGTTCGATCAGCGTGAACGCTGATCGAATGAAGCACGGCTCCGCCGTATGAAGCATTTTCCTGCGGAAAATATGAAGCGCCCCGTTGGGGCATGAAGCGCTTGCTTCGCAAGCATAATAAGGTATTTTTTTGTTT
>JAFTIE010000191.1 GCA_017457065.1 Lentisphaeria bacterium | reverse complement strand
TTGTCAAAGCGCCCTCGCTTCGATCTGATAAAGGGAGCGTTTTCGGCTGTTACCTTGCAGGTAGCAACCTCAAACTACCCTTTACAGCTCTTTGCGAATGACATCTTTGCCATTTTTTGAATGACTTTTGAAATTACCTCAAATGTAAACTTTTTTTGGGAGATATGTGACGTGAACAAAACTGAATTGCTGGCACCGGCAGGGACTCCTTCTGCTGCTTTGGCGGCTCTTGATGCCGGAGCTGATGCCATATATGCCGGACTTTCCCGGTTCAACGCCCGGGAACGGGGTGAAAACTTTACCCCTGATGCCATGGGAAAGATCATTGAACATTTTCACCGTCACGGCAAAAAGGTTTATGTGACATTCAACACATTGCTTAAGGAACAGGAGCTTGCCGCCGCCTTCGAGCAGCTGGCATTGCTCAACAGTTTACAGCCCGATGCTCTGCTGGTGCAGGATCTGGGGGTGATCCGCATGGCAAGAACCTATTTCCCGAAATTGAACTTGCACAGCTCCACCCAGATGGGATTCCACAACTCTGCCGGACTTGCTGTGGCGGAAAAACTGGGCGTCTCCCGTGTGGTGCTTGAACGCCAGGTAACGATGGAAGAACTTGCAGCCATCAAAAAGAAGACCTCCCTTGAACTTGAAGTCTTTATCCACGGCGCTCTTTGCTGTTCCCTTTCAGGGGCATGTTATTTTTCCTCCTACTTAGGGGGATACAGCGGCAACCGGGGCAAGTGCAAACAACCCTGCCGCCGCCGTTATTTTTCCAACAAAGGCAACGGATTTTTCTTTTCGCCTCAGGATCTCTGCGCCATTGAACTGATCCCCGAACTGCGGCGGATCGGCGTTGCCTCCTTGAAAATAGAGGGGCGGCTGCGCCAGACCGATTATGTGACCGCCGCCGTTTCCGCTTACAGGATGCTGCTGGATACGCCTGATGAAGAGTTTGCCAAGGCGATCCCCGAAGCAAGACGTATTCTTTCCGGAGTGGGGGGCAGACGCTGGTCCCATGGATTTTACAGTGCCGATTCAACAAAAACTCTGATCCGGCCCGATGCACTGGGCAGTGCGGGGAAACTTTGCGGAAATGTGGAAGCCGTTGCAGAAAACGGTTTCGGATTTACCGCTTCCACCCGTCTTTTTATCGGTGACCGTATCCGTATCCAGCCTGAAAACGGAGATGAAGGTCCTGCTTTGACCATGACCAAATTCTTCGTGGAAAACATGCCTGCAACGAGAGTTTCTCCCGGTCAGCGGGTCTTTGTCTGCTGTGATAAAGCAGTTCCTGCCCGGGGGCAGGTCTTCAAACTGGGGGGCAATCTTGCCGACTACTCCAAAGCTCTTGCCGCTCTGCCTGAGCGCAGAACACCTCTCGATCTTGACATCTCTTTGAATGCCAATGAAATCAAGGTCGCTTCAGCTGTTCTGCCCAATGTGATGTGGAAAAAAGAACTTTCTCTTTCGGCTGCTAAAAGCCGTGCCGCTTCAGCTGAACAGATCAAAGAAGAATTTAAAGCCGCCGACTCCGACATCTGGTGTGCAGGAACGATCGACGCAACAGTGGCAGAAGGGTTGTTCCTGCCTGCATCTGAACTGAAACAGCTCCGCCGTGAGGCGTGGGAATTCTTCAAAAAAGAGTTGATTCCCGCCATGGTTGCAGACAACGGCAGTGCTGAAATGGAAAAATTCCGCAGAGAGTACGACAAACTTGAGGGGCTCCCCTTTGCCGATGTGCGTGTTGAAACAGCCGCACTCCGCCCCAAAGGTGAAGAACCTGCCAACCGGAAAAGTTTCCGCTCCGCAAGTGTCTTTGAGTTTGACTCCCTTGCCCGGGAGGTGAGTTTGCCTGAATTTATGCCCGAAGGGAAATTGGATGTTTTGAAAAAAGCCATAAAACGTGCCGTGGATTCAGGGATCCGCCGTTTCCGGGTCACTTCACTTTACGGTGTGGAGCTTCTGAAAGAGTATGCCGATCTGACAGTGACCTTTTCTGTACCGCTCCCCATCGCCAACTCTCAGGCGGTGCTCATGGCAAAGGAATTGGGGGCTTCAAGAGCTCTTGCCCACATTGAGCTTGACCGGGAGTCATACGTTGCTCTGCGCGGCAAGTCGGTCCTTGAGCTTGAACTTTACCGTCTGGGGCGTCCGGCACTGCTGGTCACCCGGGCGGCATTGCCCGCCGAAGGGGATGTTCGTGATGCCCGGTACAACGAATTTGTGGTGCGCTTTGACCCCAAGAGCAATTTGAGCAGGATCTATCCGAAAAAAGTCCACTCCATTCCCCGATTGCCCGGATTCCATGATTTCTTTGATCTGACCATGGCGCACTGGAGAGCTGATGAGACGGATACCTTCAACTTTGACCGGGAACTGCCGTAAATTTTTGTATTGACACACTGGGAGCTGTTGGAAAACACTCCGGTGTAAAATGATATAACGATAAAACAGGATTGATTTGAGTATGAAAGTCTTGACCATTGGAAACAGTTTTACCTGGAGTCTGCGTTCCTGCTTTCCCGCCATTGCAGAGGATCAGGGCGAAGAACTGACGCTTGAATTTGCCAACTTCGGCGGTTGCGAATTCCGCCGTCACTGGGCGTATATCACAGCAGAGGAAAACGAACCCTGCTGCCGGATGTACAAGGAGTACACCATGAAGCTCAGGGAGCTTCTGGCAAGTACTGACTGGGATATTGTTACCATCCAGTCTGCCAGCCACGAAAGTTGGAACTATGACAACTACACACCCTTTGCCGGACTCATCATCGACTATGTGAAAAAACATGCTCCCGGCGCCCGGATCTTTATCCAGCAGACTTGGGCATACCGTGACGATGCCCCCCGTCTCATCGAATGGGGCTTCGACCGCAATGAGATGTACCGCCGTCTGGATGAGGCTTACCGCCGTCTGGGGAGAGAATACAATCTGCCCATCATCCCCACCGGCAAGGCTGTGGAATTGGCTATTGCAGAAGACCCTGCCGGGAGATTTCAGAATTACTCCCTTGATCTTCTGCAGACACTGCGCTGGCCCGATCTGCCTCCTCAGGCTCATGCCCTTATCGGCAAATGTTACTGGACCAAGGATAAGACCACCGGCGAATTGTATTTGAGACGGGATACCATCCATCTGAATATCCGGGGCGAATATCTGCAGGCATGTGTCTGGTATGGATTCATTTTCAACAAAGATCCCCGTGAGATCAAATGGGTCCACCCCGAAATTGCAAATTCTGATGCCGCTTTCCTGCGCACCATGGCGGCAAAAGCCTTGAAGGAGTTCTGAAATTATGGAAAATCTTGATGTTCTTATTCCGCGCCCCCAAAGTATTGTTGCTGCTCCCGGAGTGGTCAAAGTGGAGTCTCTGGGAAGCGTTTCCACCCCGCAGGGCTGTGAACGCTTCGGCGGGGAATTGATCCGCAATGCCGGAGTTTTGGGGCTTGACCTGACTCAGGAGGGAGTTCCCGTGAAAATGATCCTTTCTTCTGAAATCAAGGTCGAATCCTTTGAAATCACCATTACCCCTGATGAAGTGACCATCGCCGGGGGCGACCCCGCCGGACTTTTCTACGGCAAAGGCGCCTTTGAACAGTTGCTCTGTATCGCCGTCATCAAGGGAACACGGGGATCTGAGATCCCCTGCGGCAAAGTGAGTGACTCTCCCCGTTTCGGGTATCGTGGTTTCATGCTTGACAGCGCCCGTCACATCCAGAGTGTCGATACTGTCAAAAAGGTTCTGGCGCTTATGGCAAAACTGCGTTTGAATGTGTTCCACTGGCACTTGTGCGACAGTCAGGGATTCCGCAGTGAATCAAAGCTGTTTCCTGAGTTGAACACTCTTGCGGGGATGACTCCCGGATATTATACTGCCGCAGAGATCAAAGAGATCTGCGACTTTGCCGCAGAACATTTTATTACAGTCATCCCTGAAATTGAAATGCCGGGACACTCCAAAGGGCTGCTGGCTCTGCACCCTGAACTTGCCTGTGATCCTGAGAATCCGGGGAAGGAGTTCTGCCTTGCCAAAAAAGAGGTGCGTGAGTTTCTTGAAAAACTCATCACCGAATTTGTGGGGCTCTTTCCTGCCAGCAAGATCATCCATCTGGGGGGGGACGAAGCCAATACGGAACATTGGGATAAATGTCCCGCATGCCAGAAGCTTATGAAGGATAAGGGATTGTCTGATATCCGCCAGCTTGAGAATGATTTTATGAACGACATGGCTGCCTTTGTCCGCTCTCTGGGAGTGACTCCGGTGACCTGGTTTACCGGGAGCATTATGGAAGAGTCCACCATTATTCAGGTGTGGCGCAGCATCTGGGAGCTTAAAGAAACTTTGTCCCACGGCAACCGCATGATCTTTTCGGTACACGATCAGCTCTATCTGGACTATCCCTGCACAGCGGCAGAACCCTTTGAAAACTGGATGCCTGTTTTGTGTGAGTCCGGCGTTTACAACACTGAACCTTTCGCCGCATGGGAAGAGGAGATCGGCGATCTGCTGCTGGGACCTGAGACCTGTCTCTGGACAGAAACTGTTCCCGACCACAGAGTCATGGCAAAATTGATGCCCCGCCTTGTTGCCTTCAGCGAAACAGCCTGGTGCCCCATTGCTCAAAAGGATTGGTTCAGCTATACCAAACGTAAGGATGTCCTTACTGCAGGGGGCTGGTTTGAGATGGAGGCTTTGTAAAAAATGGAACTTCCTGAAGAGATCCGCAATCTTTCTTTTGAAGAAGCAAGAGCCCAGCTTGAAGAACTGGTCAGCCGTATGGAGTCAGGCAATATGCCCCTTGAACAGTTGATAAACGCCTACGAGCGCGGTTCCATGCTTACAGCGCATTGTCGTGCCCTTTTGGCAGGACTTCAGCGCCGGGTCGAAGTCATTATCAACGGCAACGATCCTCAAACCCGTGAAGCACGCTGTACTCCTTTTGCTCCTGAAGCTAATCAGGGGGACCGCCGCACGGCAGATCCCTTCTGAGTTTTTCTGACCGGGAGGCGGTTCTGTTTACAGAGCCGCTTTTCATTTTCCCTGCCGCCTCTGCTGCCGGGATAAGTTCTTAAATTATTTTTTACAATGGAGAATAAACAATGGCTAAAGTACCTGAATTGATCATCCTGGGATGTGGTTCCCGGGGAACCGGTTATGCCGGATTTGTAAAAAATTACCCTGAAAAAGCAAAAATCGTTGCCTGTGCTGAGCCCCGTGATTTTTACAGCAACCGGGTGGGGGATGATCATAATATCCCCGAAGAACTCCGTTTTCGTGACTGGCGCGAAGTCCTGGCACGTCCCAAGTTTGCAGACGCTGTTCTTATTTGTACCCAGGACGCCATGCACGAAGAACCCGCCATTGCCGCTGCCAAACTGGGATATAACATTCTTCTTGAAAAGCCCATGGCGCCCACAGCTGACGCCTGCCGCCGCATTGTGGCAGCAGTCAAAGAAGCGGATGTGACATTTGCTGTCTGTCATGTGCTGCGTTATACAGCTTTCACCCGTATGCTTAAAGGACTTCTTGACAAAAAAGTCATTGGTGACATCGTTTCCATCCAGCACCTTGAAGGACTTCAACACTGGCATCAGGCGCATTCTTTTGTCCGGGGCAACTGGCGGAATGAAGCTGAATCAAGCTTCATGCTTCTTGCCAAGTGCTGCCATGATCTTGACTGGCTCCGTTATGTGATGGGGTTCAAGTGTCTCAATGCTCACTCTTTCGGCTCTCTATTCCTTTTCAAGAAGGAAAATCAGCCCGAAGGTGCTGCCGACCGCTGCGTGGATTGTCCTGCCGGAGTCGAGGCGTTCTGCCCCTATTCTGCATTGAAGATCTATTTACGCGACCGTATTTTCAAAGGCAATACTAATTGGCCCACTGCTGTACTGACCACTGATTTGACCCCGGAAGGAGTCCTCAAGGCGCTGCAGGAGGGACCTTACGGACGCTGTGTTTACGCCTGTGACAACGATGTGGTGGATCATCAGACCGTGAATCTGGAGTTTGAAAACCACCGTACCGCCGAAATGACTATGACCGCCTTCAATGATGAAGGACGTATCACCCGGATTTTCGGAACCCGGGGCTATATCAAGACCGACAGCCGCATGATCCAGGTCAAGGACTTCCTGACCGGCGAGGTGACCGAGTATGACTCCAATATCGCCAACGACGGCAACATCACCAGCGGTCACGGCGGTGGGGATTACGGACTTATGGAAGCCTTTGTGGCAGCACTTGCCTCAGGTGACCGTTCCAAGATCTTGAGCGGTGTGGATGAGACACTGGAAAGCCATCTGATGGTTTTTGCCGCAGAGGAGTCCCGTAAAAGCGGCAAAACAGTGGCGATCTGACGTTGTTATTTGTCCCTTGCTGATTTTTCCCCTCCGCATCTGCCCGGAAAGGGGGCGCTTTTCGAGAGGGGAAAGATTCAGCCCCGGAGATTACGGACTTAAACAGACAGTTTTTCTGAATCTGTGTCCGTTGTCGTCCGTAATCGTCCGTAATCGTCTGTTTTATAAAATTTAATGCGGCATTTGATTGGCAAATGTCACCCATAAAAACACCGTTCCGGCAAAGGCGGCAGCCCCGAACAACATGCCCAGGTAGAATATCAACTGTTTCAGGGAATTTATCACAAAGTGACTCTTGCGAAACAGAAACACCACCGTTGCAGCAAAAAGAATAAAAAATCCGGCAGGGATTCCGCCTAACATCCAAAATTTATCATAGGGCCACGGGTGACCGCCATTTACGATTACGCTGATGATCGCCCAGAAAACCGTTGCAACAACAGCTCCAGTTAATAATGTGGAGATTGCCGCAGCCCCCAATACAAATATCCACAATTTTTTCATGGCTTTTCCCTCCAATACACATCCTGAAGACAGCGGTTCTTGTTTATCAAATCGTTTTCATGTTTGCTTAATCGCCTGATCCGCGAATCAGGAATAAACTGCAACATTCTCCGTTATATTCAGCAACGGCCCCGAATCCTTTACCCAGATACTTGTAAAAGGCATCACCGGATATAAATCTTTTGCAAGTATCTTCAGTTCCATTGTAACGCAGGACAACTGTATTCTTTGCCAATGGCTTAAAGCCTTTCGAGGGCAGAGCATTCAGAAATTGGATGTATGGCATCCTGCTGCCGTCTAAACTTTTGAAACGCATTCCGCCGACGCCATCCGCTCCAACGGCAATCTTTTCAGGCAATGGAGGAAAAACTTTTTCAAAATCAAATCCCGCCCGGTCGTGATACATATTGCTTATCATTTTCAGATTGTGGGAACGCTTGATATCCCGTACACATGAGATCGTACCGCCCCATAAAAAAAGTAAAGTAAGTACAAGTGCCGGGATACGCCAGTTTTTCCAAGTTCCCCAAATCAAAGGAAACAGTAACGGCACACAACTGCAAAGCAGCCAGTTGGTCGCAGAACCAATGAGCAGAAAATGTCCGATCCCTATTATTGCACCGGCAATAAATCCGGCACGGGCAAGACGATTTTTCCAATCCTCAGGCGGTACAGAAATATCCGTATCCCTTTCATTTTTTTTACGGCGGAAAAAC
Source organism: Lentisphaeria bacterium (assembly GCA_017457065.1). Taxonomy (GTDB): domain Bacteria; phylum Verrucomicrobiota; class Lentisphaeria; order Victivallales; family Victivallaceae; genus UBA1784. Next base: position 2,064 of record JAFTIE010000191.1, on the reverse strand, counting down.
TTCCGGTAAAGCAGCCATTGCACCAAGAAAGTAAAAGGTGTTAACAGAATCACCCAGACAAATTGAGCGATAACGCCTCTGCGTCTGGGACGATATCCATCTTTCGCATATTCTCTGCGAATATCGGCAGGCATAAGGTTGATATTGTAAACTTTTTCTGTTCGGCTTTTCTGTCCGCCGACAGTCTCCTGCTTTACAACTGCATAACGCTCACGCAACTGCATACGGTAATACCATCCACTCCATGTAAAAGCTGCACCGAGCAGGCAAAAAAGCAGAAACGCAACGGATGTGAATAAAAATTGTCTTTTCCTGCGTAAAATTATAACGTAAATCAGCCAAGTCAGCCACAAAATAAATAAAAGCGGCAGCAGATATTTTCCGCTCTCATAGATCCAGTTGAAAATTTTTATATCAAATGGGATGTCCATATTTTACTTCTCCATACACGCATCACTTATGGATTAATTTTTTATGGTGAAGGCGGCAAGGAACTTTAATCCAGCAAGGTTTTCTGCGACTGCAGATCAAGGATGATATCCGGATCATTTGTCGTGATAAAGTCAATATTGCAGGCACGGGCAATGGCATATTGCGCCGGAGTTCCCGGAGCCCAGGTGTCGATTTTTATGCCGCGCGAATGGTAGAAATCTGCGATTTTCAAATTGAGTGAATTGATATAGATACCGACCCGGTTGAGCAGTGAGAGATATTCCGGGGAATCGCCTTCCTCCGGCAGGTTCAAGGCGCTGAAGCCATGGCGGGGGAGTTCCGGAACATATTTTTTTGCCGCTCGGAGCATGTTGCTTTTGAAACTGATGATACTGCACTGACCGAACAGATTACGGCTTTCCAAAGCCTTGAAAACGCGGCAAGCGAGTTCTTCATCATCTTCCTTGAGTTCTACCGCCAGCCAGATATCGCGGCGTTTGGCGATGACAAAATCGAGAAACTCATTGAATTCCGGAATTCTGGTTCCGGCAAACATTTCATTTTTTTTTGATGCCGAAATCGAGTTTTTTCAGTTCTTTGAGTGTTAAATCTTTGATCAGACCGGTTCCGTTGCTGTGCATACCAACATCTGCTTCGTGGGAGATCACGATTTCTCCATCAGCAGTGCGGCGTAAATCGAATTCGAGTCCATCAACAGGGAGTTCAAGTGCTTTTTCAAAAGCAGGAAGTGTGTTTTCCGGATAACGTCCGGACCACCCGCGGTGAGCGATGATTATTGGTTTCATTGCAGTCTCCTGAAATGTTTGAAATCAACTGTTAATATAGCACAAATCAGAAAATTTACAATCGTATATGTTATTTCTTTTGGAACAAAAAAAATACTGCAAAAAACGGTTTTTCAATGTTTTGTGACAGAAATACGCAGAAAACAGAACCATTTTCATCTGATAAAGCTGATGAATGACAAGTCAGATCCGGTTCGGCGCTGAGTTACATCGAAGATGGGAGAAGCGCAGCGTAAACAGTAACAAAAACACGGTATGCAGCAACAATAGGTTATAAATTGGATGGAATTATAACCTATTGAACATTCAGACATATCAGCAATGCAAAAAATGAAAGGATTCAACAATAAAATCAGATGGCTGATAAAACAGACCTTACGGCTTCAGAGACCGTGAGTACTTCAAATTGAAAATCTATCAACTGCCGGAAATTTCAAGCTCAAAGGAGATATGAGTTTATGTCACAAACCGTCGAAGAGGCAGTTTCATTTAAAATTCCTTTCTCTGATAATTTTTGTAAATTTACCGTAAATTTACATGTTCCCCTTAATGTAACACCTGTTAAGAAATTTGTCAAATCGCCTCAAACACGTTTCCCGAAGCGAACAGGCCCGAACAGTCCGCCGGAAAGGGAACTTTGTTCATATTTCCGCTGGTCGTTCTCATAGGGTGAACGCGGAGGATAACAGGTGTTGACCATCTCTTCCACCCCCGGCGCAGAAAGAGCATTGGCAAGGGTGTTGCTGACAATGATCTCCAAACGGTTTTTTCCTTTTTTCAACGCCGGTGTAAGATCAAACCGCCAGGGTGAACGGAAGACACTTCC
>JAFTIE010000190.1 GCA_017457065.1 Lentisphaeria bacterium | reverse complement strand
TTGATTTTTGAAAATATTTGCTTTTTTTCTCCAAATATATCTGCTTTTGAGTTGTTTTTTTCATTAAGAGTGCTATATTATGGAACAATCGGTTTTGTTAACTAAATAGAACAAATGTGGTGTCATCATGGGCAATCTCAAGAAAAAACGGCGGAAAAAAATCGCCAAACACAAGCGCAAGAAGCAGCTCAAGTCCTTGCGGCACAAGAACAAGAAGTAAGTTTTCGCTGCACATTTTCCGCTAAGCGGAAAGTTTCCTCTGACATTCAGAGGTGCGGCGAGGCTTATTTCGCACTCTTGGAGGCGTCCGTTTGCGGTTGGAATGGAGGAGACTTCATTTCAGATCCTGTTAACGGACGCTTTAATTTTTTAAAAATGAGGTAATTTCAAAAGTCATTCAAAAAATGGCAAAGATGCCATTCGCAAAGAGCTGTAAAGGGTAGTTTGATCCGGCGTTGCCAAGGCTATGCCGTGACAAGGGGTGCTACCTGCAAGGTAACAGGCGCTTGTCCCGCCGTAGCTTTATGCGAAGGCGGAAAAACGCTCCCTTTATCAGATCGAAGAAGAGGGCGCTTTGACAATTTTGAGGAGTTTTGAAATTGCCTCAAAATGAGAAAGTAGAACCAACATGACCAAACAACTCTTACTGCTTATCACCGCAGCAGCGGCAATGCAGCTTTCTGCCGGAGCTGGTATTGCATCAGATGCTGCAAAACCTGATGCAATACGATCGGTCTCTTCCATTGATCGAGAAAGTGTCCTGGCTCTTTTTATCAGCGCTCTTCTTGAAAAGTCACCCGAAACGCGGTGTGCAAAACTTTTGGAAGTTATTGAAAAAGACCTTCCCAATGCAGAAGCCCCTCTGCACGCTTTCAGAACCTCTTTCCCAAAACTGCAGAAACCTTCAACACTGCTGAAAAAATTCAACGCATTATGGGAGAAACACCCTTCCGATCCTTTGCTGACACTCCACGGGATCGCACTCAACAGCGCTTGCGGTGTCCCTCCCAGAGAGCTTCTTCCCCGAATGCGTGTTGTCATGACACCCCAAAAGCTTACCAATTTAAGTTTCTGGAACAGTGCAGCCACATTCTCTCTGCTCCGTCATGCAGCCGGAGCCTTGCTTGACAGCAGTCAATATGAGAAATTGCCGGAACTCTTCAAGGAGTGGCAGAAGATGCCCCTGCCCCACAGCACTGCCGCCGCCATCGTTCTGGCTGAAGCGTGCTACACCGGAGCCGCACGCGCCTGGGCTGCCGGCAAAGATAAAATCGGTACGTCCCTTGATGAATGTTTTACAGAGATACTCTCTTCAGTCAAAAAAAGTGAACAAGCCATTTCCGACCGCAGAGTTGCAGAAAATATCCTCTATCTCTATTTGAAATTCCGTCCGGTCATGCCCGGGGAAGCGCTCCGTTTTATCCGGGAGTACGATGGACGCACAAAAAGTCTGGAGTCAAATCTCTGGAAACTTACTGCTGCTGTGGAATGCGGTTCTATTGAGGATTTCAACAAAGCTCTTGCCCTTGTTTCCGAGCTGAATCCCCGCTTCGATGCCGCTGAACTGCGTTTCAAACTCCTGGTCAATGCCGGAAAATTCTCAGAAGCGAAAAAAGCACTTAAGCGTCTGCCTCAAAAAAAACATTTTGATCTGCTGATCCTGCTGTATGTCAAACAGAAGGCATGGAAGGAACTCTATTCTTTGATTACACAGGCACTTCAAGCCGGTACTCCGCCTGATTACAAAATAGGTCACCTTCTGGTATCAATGGCAGAAAAGAATGGTGATACAGCCATGTTCCGTATGGGCGAAAAGATGCTTATGCCCTACATAAAAAACCCCGCCATTGCCAATGCTGTCGGTTATGTTTCAGCGGTACTGGATCTTGATTTGCCCCGTGCACGCAAACTTCTCACATACGCATTGAAAAAGGAACCCGGGAACATGGCTTATCTCGACAGTATGGCGTGGATCGCTTTCAAACAGAAAAGATATGATGAAGCAGAAAAATTCATCAATGCGGCACTTGAAGAGATCACCCCCTCCGACGGCATCGCCGTCGCCATGGAGCACGCCGGAGATATCGCTGCTGCCCGGGGCAAATCCCCCTTGCGCTTCTATCGGCTCAGTTTGAAATATGCCCCCTTTGACACAGAGCTTGACAAGGAAAGTGTCATCAAAAAAATGAAGGCGTTCAAGTGAAAGAATTTCTCATCTCCCAAAGTGCAGAACAACTGACCCAATGGTGTGAGAATGAAGGTTTTCCCAAATTCCGTGCCAGACAACTTCTCCAGTGGATCAGGGAAAAGCTGCTTATAGAACCGGAAAAAATGCTCAATCTGCCGGAAACACTGCGGCAAAAGGTCAAAGAACATTTCTTTGCCCCTTCTATGAGCGTGGCGGAAGTTGCCTCTTCTGCCGACGGCGTTTCAAAATTGCTGCTTGAACTCCATGACGGGGAACACATTGAAATGGCGATCATCCCGGCAGGGGACGGCAGAGTCACCTTCTGTCTCAGCACTCAGGTGGGTTGTCCCGTAGGATGCCGTTTCTGCGCCTCGGGAAAAAATGGGTTGAAACGCAATCTGCTCACGGGTGAGATCCTTGAAGAGTTCCTTCTGGGATGCCAATATCTGGGAAAAAGATGCGACAACATCGTTTTTATGGGGATCGGAGAGGGGTTGCTGAACTGCAATGAGCTTTTTCCCGCACTGGAAATGCTCACAGCTCCTGAAGGCTTTGCTCTTGCCCCCAGAAGGATCACTGTCTCCACCAGCGGCTACGTTCCAGGGATGCTGAAATTTGCCGGTTTGCAAAAAGAGTATAACCTTGCCGTCAGTCTCCATGCTCCGGACGAAGAAACACGATCAAAAATCATCCCCGACACATTGAGATTCCCCATACAGGAGATCCTCAGCGCCGTGGATAATTACCGTGAAAAGGCAGGAAGAATGGTCACTTTGGAGTACACGCTCCTTGCGGGGATCAACGACTCCGACGCCCAGGCTGAAGCTCTGGGGCGCCTCGCCTATGCCCATCACGCAAAAGTCAACCTGATCCCCTACAATTCAACTGGAACAACATTCCGCCGTCCCTCCCGGGAGCGGATCGAAAGTTTTGAACGTGCAGCCCGGGCGACCGGAGCCGTTGTCACCCGGCGCATTGAACGGGGAAGCGGCAAAAATGCCGCTTGCGGACAGCTCAGGATCAAAGCAGAGGAAAAACTTTCATGAAAGATTTTTTCCGCGGTGCCTGCTGCGCCATAGACGGAATCAAGTATTTTTATAATGACCGTTCCCTATGGAAACACACCATCGGTCCATGGCTGACACTTCTGGCAGCCTACACCGGTATCACATGGGTGATCTTCCGTCTTGCCGGCACTCTTGCCTCCTGTCTGACTGCCCGGATGGACAACTGCCCGGCGTTTTTGAAAACGCTCCTCGAAGGCAGTCTTACCCTGGTTGCAACTTTGCTCGCCGCTCTCATCGTGCTGACCACATTGAGCACACTTTTTGAAATTTTCGGAGGAGTGTTTTTCGACAGATTGATCGAAGAGTTTGAGAAGAAATATTACAATACGACCTTCCCCCGTGTACCTTTTTCAAATCAGCTTCTCTTCACGCTGCAGGCGGCATGGTTTGGATTCAAAACAGCTCTTCTTTTCCTCATACTGCTTCTTCTCAGTTTCTTTCTTCCTTTTGCCGGACAGCTGCTTCTTGTTTTATTCGTGGGGATAAGAATGGCATATTCACTGCTCTTTGCGCCGGGATTTCTCAGAGGGCAAGGCATTGAGGAAACAAAAGAAATTCTTTCCCGCCGCAAGATGGAACTCCTCGGATTCGGTGTCGCCGTCTATCTGCTCCAGCTCATTCCTTTGATGCTTCCCCTGACACTTCCCGGCATGATCCTTGGGGCAGTCATGCTTTACAATGGTCCAATCCCCGCCCTCCCCCGGCAAACCGAAGAGTAACTGAAGCAATATTTCTCAAATTATCCTGAAAAATCCGGTTGCTTTTTTGCGTTTCAGGCAGTACATTATTGATAACACGCAAGCAAAGCAACTACAGGAGAATGACAGATGAGCAAGAAATTTTTCCGCGGCATCCGCCCTGATGATCTTTATGGACGTATGGGGTTGCGCAACCCTGAACGTGGATTGCGTACAGAGATGTACTTCAGCCATCTTCCCGGCGAAGTGGCAGGACTTTGCTCCTGCCACTCCAAAGCGATGAAACTGGATGGACGCCCGACAAAACCTGTCTTCCAGAACATCGACATCCCCGGAGTTCCCCACCTGATCCGGGGCAACCGCCTGGATGGTGTGGAGTTCGCCCATCATCAATGGATGGATGAACTGGATTACCTCACCTACGACGGTGTCACCATCATGCAAAGTTACTGTTTCCTGATGAAATATGATGACGGCAGAGATCTTCCTCAGGAAAAGTTGGACGATATTGAAAGTTTCTTTCTGAAACTCCGTCAGCGCAAAGTCAAAGCACTGCTCCGTTTTGCCTACGAACTTTCCCCCACACTGAGCGGTCCCAGCGGTGAAACGGTGCTGAAACATTTAAGTCAGTTGGCTCCGCTGATCCGCAAATACATTGATGTGATCTATGTGCTCCAGTGCGGATTTGTAGGCAAATTCGGCGAATGGCATAACAGTTATTACAAGCTCCAGCTCGATCTGCAGTTCCGCAAAGAGCTCATGGCAGCCGTGCTTGAAGTGCTGCCCCCCACCCGCATGACTATGATGCGTTATCCCATGCTCAAGATGGAGCTCTTCGGCTTTGATCCCTTGAGTGAAGCTGAAGCCTTCACCAGTTTGCCCCAGGCGCGTATCGGTCACTTCAACGATGGTTTTATGGCGGGTCCCTCCAACGGCGGCACCTTCGGCAGAGGGGGCGACAAATGCTCAACTGAACAGGAAATGCTCTATCTGGCGCAGGAAAGCCGTTTTCTCCCCATGGACGGCGAACTTTTCTGGCGTGATCTCTCAGGGGCAGTGCTTCCTGCTGCTGCACTGAAAAATCTGGCTCTCTGGCACTACGATACCCTTGGGATGGTCCACAGCAACTCACTTTTTGAAGGCGACAACTACTCCATTGATATCTGGAAAGCAGTTCCTGTTGATCCTATGGCGCTTATTGACGGCGGATTCAAATTTTCCCACGATTACTTCACTGATGAAAAAGGTAAACACGTCTGGCGCAGTTACTATGAATATATCCGGGATCACCTGGGCTACCGTCTGGAGCTTCTTGAAGCTGAAGTTTCTGATGAGGTCACTCCCGGCGGCACTCTCAATGCCACGGTAAAACTGGTCAACAGGGGATTTTCCGCCCCTGTGAATCCCCGTCCTGTCAAACTGATTCTTTCCAATGGCAAAGAAAGTTACAAATTCCGCTTCAAAACGGATGTACGGCGCTGGGAGGGACAGGGCACGGAACAGACTCTTACACTGTCACTGCCCGTTCCCGCTGAAATGGCACCAGGAACCTATCAGGCAGGCTTCGCTCTGCCGGATGGTTCGGAAACACTGCGTGAAGTCCACGAATACGCCATCAGGACAGCCAATCCTCTGGAGTTCAAAGAGGGCGTCAACTGGCTTGATATGAACTGTATCTGTAAATAAATCTTTTGGAGTCAGAAATGAAAATCGCTGTTGTGGGTGACGGTGGCTGGGGCACAGCTTTGGCATGTAATTTGATCGCCAATGGACATGAAGTGATAATGTGGGGCGCTTTTCCGGAATATCTGAGTGAAATGGAGCAAAAAAGAGAAAACGTCAAGTTTCTTCCGGGTATCAAACTTCCTGAGTCACTTCGCTTCACCTCCTCACCGGCAGAAGCAGTTGAAGGAGTTTCCATCATACTGCTGGTCACTCCGACACAGTTTTTGCGGAGTGTCCTCAAAAAATTTGCGCCTCTTCCCGGTATTTCAAACATACTCTTTGTCAATGCCGCCAAAGGAATTGAAAAAGGGTCCTGGAACCGGATCAGCCAAATCGTCCGGGAAGAACTCGGTCCCGTTTCCTACGTTGCCCTCTCCGGTCCCAGCCATGCCGAAGAGGTGAGCCGTCAAGTGCCCACACTGGTGACGGCTGCCTCCGCAGATATGGCTTGTGCCGAAGTGGTGCAAAGGGCCTTTATGAACGAAAATTTCAGGGTCTACACCTCTTCTGATGTGACAGGCGTTGAATTGGGCGGCGCATTAAAAAATGTCTTTGCCGTCGCAGCGGGCATCATTGATGGAATGAAGCTCGGCGACAACCCCAAAGCGGCGCTAATGACAAGAGCCATCCACGAAATGGGCAATCTGGGAGAATTGCTGGGAGGCGAAAAAAGCACCTTTGCCGGATTGAGCGGCGTAGGCGATCTGATCGTCACCTGCTGTTCCGGTCACAGCCGCAACAGGTATGTGGGCGAAGAACTGGGTAAAGGCAGAAAGCTTCCGGAGATACTCAACACCATGGGAATGGTAGTCGCCGAAGGCGTCCCCACAGCTCAGGGAGCTTTGGCTCTGGCAAGAAAAGTCGGGGCGGAAACGCCCATCATCAATGGCATCAACGCCATTCTTGACGGAGAACGCACTCCTCAAGAGGTCATCAAAGAACTGATGACCCGTGCGCCTAAAAAGGAGTAAATGATCTTTCACTTCAACTGTTATTCTCCGGAACCGGCAAATTCTTGGCCTTGCTTTTTCGCTGATATTGAAGTATATTATATCCGACAGGAATGTAAAAACTATTGCAGGAAAAGAATAATGATGAAAAATGCAGGAAAAATATCCCCCTTCACGCTGATTGAACTGCTTGTTGTAATTGCCATTATCGCCATACTTGCCGCCATGCTTCTTCCGGCACTGCAGCAGGCACGGGAACGGGCACGCCAGAGCACCTGTGTCAATAATTTCAATCAGGTTTCCAAAGCGCACGGTCTTTATGTTCAGGACAACAATGATTTTGTGCCATCACTGTACAACAACGGTTCCTCGGCGGAAGGATGGGACGGCTGCACCAGAGTCTGGTATCTTGCCAATGTCCGCAAAGATAATCTCCGCAGTCAAAAGGGCGGTATGATCGCCCCTTATCTGGGATGGACCCAAGAAAACCGCAGCGAGTCCGGCGAAGGCTTGGGGGGAGCTTACAGATTCTTCAATGGGCGACTTGTCATCAATCCCCTGCTGTGTCCCACCCGGGTGGGAACCTTAATGACTTTTTTCGCACAAAAGCCTGCCAATACTAACGAAAGCGCTATCGGTGGGATCGCTGTCAATTCCCGCCTTTATATGGCAAAGATAACCCGTGCCCGCATCCCCTCAAGAAGTATGAACGCCGGAGAAGGAGTCTGGGGATCTCCCAACTTGATTGACAAAACCACTTCCGGAACCGGTACACCTGTCTATCCACACAGCAATCCGGCAATCATCCTTGACAACAATTCGCAAACCCAGAATCCGGCTCTTCCGGGAAAAGGGACTTTTCTCTTTCTTGACGGTCATGTTCAAATGCTGTCACGGCAAAAGGTTCCGACACGGTCAAATACCACAGAAGACATCTCTTACTACGGATGTTTCTGGATGCCCTACGACATCAGCCCCTATCCGGCGCGTGCCCAAGTCTACAATGCCTGGTAAGAAATTTCATATCAGCAAATCAACGCCGGAGCCATGATTTTTGCAAGGGCATCGGCATAAACAGCCATGCCCTTATCGTTGGGATGGGTGCCGTCAACAAAGAGTTCATCCTGTGCCGGATAAAAATCAGCGCTCTCGATCAAAGTAACTTTGGGGAAAGCTTTCTGCTCTTCACGGATGATACGGCAATAGCTTTCCCGCAGTTCTTGATCCAGTTTCATATTGGGTATGGGAACAACGATAAATGATTTTCCTGAAAATCCCTCCAAAAGTGCCAGAACCTTTTTCGTTCTCTCTCTGAAAAGATCGTGGGGAGTTGCATGGAATCCATCGTTGATCCCGAAACAGACAACGATCATATCTCCCCCCAGAGCAAGCGTATACTCCACAGGCTCAAAGCGCATCTCCGCACCGCCGACAGATGTGTTGTGAAAGTCCATGTCAAGCTTTTCTGCAAGCAGCGTTCCCACCGCCTTGGAAGGAGTCGTACAGGTCATGCCCTGCAAGATGGAGTCACCGCAGATCAGCAGCTTTTTCCGGGGTTCAGATACGGCATTGACAAAGGCACCGTCATTCACAGAAAGTTCAAGTTTTTCGACTACAACCAGATGGGGCAGATGAATGACCACACTCTTTTTCCCGGGAGCCAGGGAAAGCTGGTGAGGTCCTTCACCGTCAACTGTCGTCATTTCACCGTCGATAAAGATGTCGCTGGTGAAGATCTTGCGGGCAGTACCGCCGAATTGAAGGACATAGCTCATTTCAACGGCATCCGTCTCAAAGACGATCCGGACACCCGTTGCGGACCTTGCCCGGATCACACGGGCTTCGCTGTCATTATAAAAATTTAAAAGATCTTCGCTCATGCGCACTCCGGGAGCGACACAGCCGCGGAAGAGTTCGATTCTTGACTCAAGGTCTATTTTCTGCATTTTATATCCTTTCCTGATATACCGGGATTTGTCGTCCCTTTATTTGTTGTTTTGTCGGGTAATGTACCACTTCAAGAAAAAAATTGCAAATGCTTCTTTAACTATTTTTCGATTATTCTGCTGTTTTTTTTTGAAAAAAACAGATTTATGCAGTATATTATCAGACGTTAGATTTTATTGTACATGCAGGTTAGAAAATGTCTGAAAGAGAAACTTTGGGTTCCCGTCTGGGATTTATCATGCTGTCAGTCGGCTGCGCCGTCGGTCTGGGCAATGTGTGGCGTTTCCCCTATATCACCGGAAAGTACGGCGGCGGTATGTTTGTACTGCTCTATCTTCTCTTTCTGGTGCTGATCGGCTTTCCGCTGCTTGTGGCAGAACTCAGCGTTGGCAGAGGCGGCAGAGCCAATCTGGTAGGAAGTGTTCAGAAACTTGCTCCTGAGTCAACGCGGAAATATTGGCAGATCCCCTTCAAAGCGGTTTTCACAGGCAATTTCATTTTGATGATCTACTACACTGTCGTTTCCGGGTGGCTGCTGGCTTACGTCGGTTATTACCTCACAGGAGCCATTTCACACTGCCGGGAGGCAACGGAAATCAGCGCCGTTTTCGCTCAATTGACCGCATCGCCGTGGGAGAGTTCCATTTTCATGCTCAGTTCCGTTGCCGTAGGCGCCTTTGTGTGCAGCTGCGGCTTGAGAAACGGTGTGGAAAAGAGCGCAAAGTTTCTGATGGCACTTTTGTTTGTGCTCCTTTTGATTCTGGCAATTTACGCCGTAACCTTGCCCGGTGCAGCAGAGGGATTGAAATTCTATCTCATGCCCGATTGGACAAAATTCTCTCAGAATATCGGTGAAACGGTTTATGCCGCCATGGGACAGGCCTTTTTCACTCTCAGTATCGGCGTGGGGAGTATTGCTATTTTCGGCAGTTACGTTGACAAACAGCGGTCACTCCCTGGAGAAAGTGTTGCCATTATCTCTGTAGATACGCTGGTGGCATTGCTGGCTGGCGTGATTATTTTTCCCTGCTGCTTTTCCTTCGGAGTCAACCCCGGAGCCGGTCCCGGATTGATCTTTGTTTCCCTGCCTAATGTTTTCGCCCAAATGCCGGGCGGACGCTTCTGGGGAGCGCTTTTCTTTCTTTTTCTTTCCATCGCTGCCCTGACCACTGTTATCGCGGTCTTTGAAAATCTCATCGCTTTCCTCATGGACCAGATGAAATTTTCCCGCCGCAAAGCTTCAGCGATCGTATGCGCTGCTGTGGCGCTTTTTTCACTGCCTTGTGTGTTTGGCTTCAATCTCTGGTCTGCTATCCAGCCCATGGGCAAAGGCAGCACTATTCTTGATCTTGAGGACTTCATTGTCAGTCAGAACCTGCTGCCTCTCGGCGCTACGGCACTGGCCCTCTTCTGCTCCTGGCAGTACGGTTGGGGATGGAAGAACTTTTCCGGAGAAGCCAATACGGGCAAAGGGCTAAAATTCCCTGAGGGGCTCCGCTGGTATTTCCGTTACCTGCTGCCTCTGCTGGTACTGACGGTGATGTTTTTCGGTTACAAACAGTTTTTCAAATAATTTCCCAAATAAAAGGAGTTTTCATCATGAGTAAGTTTGAATTCGGATTTGCCAAAGAAGATATCACGCCCCGTTGCGGACTTGGTCTTTGCGGTTACTTCAATCTGCGCCCCAACCGGGGAGCTTATGACCGTCTGGCAGTGAAAAGTGCGGTCTTCCGCAACGGCAGTGAAAGCTGCGGTCTTGTTTCCTTTGATCTCTGCCTTTTCCCCTCCAGCTTCGTCAAGAGGATCGAAAAGGTCATGATCGAGAAAAAATCACCTCTTGCTGAAAGAGTCCTTTTCTGCGCCACCCACACCCACACCGGTCCCTTTGTCAGCCCCTGCTTTGACGATGAAAACGCCGTTGATCCGGCTTATGTGGATGAAGTGATCGCCAAAACTGTCAGTTCTCTTGAAAAAGCCTATGCCTCATTGGCAGAAGCTGAACTTTACACCGCAGAAACGGAGTGCACCACACTGGCTTTCATCCGCCGCTACATCATGAAAAACGGCAAAACTCTGACCAACCCCGGTAAACTGAATCCTGAAATCGATCACCCTGAGGGTAAGATCGATCCCAAGATCATTATGGCTGAGGTTCGTCAGGAGGGACGCGCTGTCATGCTCATGGCAAATATTTCAAACCACACCGACACCATCGGCGGCGACATCGTTTCCGCTGACTGGCCCGGACGTATGGAAGCTGAGATCCAGAATGCCTACGGCTATGACATCCCTGTGATGACCATTATTGCGCCTCAGGGCAACATCAACCACTTTGACATCACCACTCCCGGCAGCCAGACCGGTTACGAAGAAGCCAAACGTATCGGCAAAGGCTATGCCAATGTGATCCTCGCCGCTCTCTACCGGCTGAAAAAACAGGAAGATACTTCCATCACCTTCGGCAGACGGGATTTTGAAGCTCCCTATCTGCAGCTGACCGATGAAGAATACGCTGAAGCCAAACGGGTCTACGAAGAAAACAAAGATGCCGTCATGGAAGAAGGACGGGATCTCACCAGTGAAGATATCGCCCGGGGCGTGCCCGCTGTCAAAAAGATGTTCGCTGAGCGTGCCATCGGCTGCCGTGAAAATCCCATCAAAGAAAAACGCGTTGAGACACAAGTCGCCATCACCTTTGGCAGTGAGTTCGCCATCGTCTCTCTGCCCGCTGAACCCTTTGTGGAAATCGGATTCGGTATCCGTGAAGGCTCCAAGTACCCCAAGACAGTGCTTGCCGCACTGGGTATGGGCGAGATCGGCTATGTTGGTATGTCCTACCACTACGGCAACGGCGGTTATGAAACCAGCCCCTCCCGCGGACTGGCTGACCGTACCGTGGGCGATGCCATGATCAAAGGCGCTTTGGAACTTCTCAAGTAACCGGATTGCCTTTTTATCTCCCAAAACAGCGAGCCGGAGTGTTAATACTCCGGCTCTTTTTTTACAAAAAATTCAAATCAGCTTTTCCTGACGATTTCAGAGAGAAAATACTCAGCCACCCGGTGATCTGAACAAAGCTCCGGGTGAAAGGTCATTGCCAGCTGATTTCCCTGCCGCAAGGCGGTGATACGCCCCTCGTGTTCGGCAAGGATCTCACACCCCGGAGCACAGAATTCGATTTGGGGAGCCCGGATGAAACTCATAGGTACATCTTCGATCCCGGCAAATGTACCTTTGATGAAAAAGCTCCCCAGCTGCCGTCCGTAAGCGTTGCGCCGAACTGCGGCATTGAGTGTCCCCAAATGCACCGTGGGATCCTCCAAAATCTGTCTGGCAAGCAGGATGACTCCGGCACAGGTCGCCATGACGGGCAAACCTTCTTCTATCATCTTTCTGAGACTTTCAAACATCCCAAGTTCACGGAGCAGTTTTCCCTGAACGGTGCTTTCTCCCCCCGGCAGGATCACGGCATCAAAACTTTTCTGCAGATCCTTTGACTGCCGGAGTTGAAGCGTTTCCGCCCCCAAAGCACGGAAAACCGCTTCATGCTCTGCAAAATCTCCCTGCAATGCCAGAAGTGCAATTTTCATCAAATCCCCCGTTCTTCCATAATGACCTTGATCTCAGCGGGATTGATCCCCACCATGGCTTCCCCCAATCCGGAGGAAAGTTCCGCCAGCATATTGAAATCCTGAAAGTTGGTCACAGCCTTGACAATGGCGGCGGCACGTTTGGCGGGATCTCCTGACTTGAATATGCCGGACCCCACAAAAACACCTTCCGCCCCTAAGAGCATCATCAAAGCGGCATCTGCCGGAGTCGCAACGCCTCCTGCGGCAAAGTTCACCACGGGCAGTTTGCTGTTTTTGTGGACATAAGCCAAAAGTTCATAAGGGACCTGCAGTTGTTTGGCGGCTTCAAAAAGTTCATCTTCCGCCATGTTGGCGACCCGGCGTATCTCCTGATTCATTTTTCGGATGTGGCGTACAGCCTGAACAACATCTCCAGTTCCCGGTTCCCCTTTGGTGCGGATCATGGCGGCTCCTTCTGAAATACGCCGCAAGGCTTCCCCCAAGTCCCTTGCACCGCAGACAAAGGGAACTTTGAACTCACGTTTGTTCACATGATAGATGTCATCGGCAGGACTTAAAACTTCGCTTTCATCAATGTAGTCGATCTCTATGGCTTCAAGGATACGTGCTTCGGCGATGTGACCGATACGGCACTTTGCCATAACAGGGATCGTCACAGCCTCCTGGATCCCCCGGATCATACCGGGGTCGCTCATGCGTGAAACGCCGCCTGCGGCACGGATGTCGGCAGGGATCCTTTCAAGCGCCATCACGGCGCAAGCTCCGGCGTCTTCGGCGATTTTTGCCTGTTCAGGGGTGGTGACATCCATAATGACGCCCCCTTTGAGCATTTGGGCGAGATTGCAGTTCAATTCATACTGAGTGTTGTCCATGATCGTAAAACTCCTTTTTTTATTTTTTTTCGACTTGATTTTAATATATCCGGAAATTATATTAATACAAATTCACAAATTGTATGGATTACAATAAAATGCCAACAAACTCTTTTGACAACTTTTTTCTGAGCTGGACTCCGGACCGCAGCAAACTGATCCGCCCCTTTTATCTTTCTTTGGCAAATGCTCTTGAATCCGATATCGTTTCAGGGAAACTTGCCGCAGGAACAAGACTCCCTCCACAGCGGGAACTTGCAGACTTTCTGGACCTGAATTTCACGACTGTCACTCAGGCATACAATCTGTGCCGGGAAAAACAGCTGATCTATGGTGTGGTCGGCAGAGGGACCTTCGTCTCTCCGCTCCCCGGGAATGCCCTCCCCGGCAAACAGAACAGTTCGGAATATATTGAACTGGGGCTGGTCACAGGATTCGATCACTTACGGACTCCTGTCATTGAAGCCACCCGGAGTGTGCTGCAGAAAGGATACATTGAAGAACTTTATTCCTACACTGAACCGGCGGGACACCTGCACCAGCGTGCTGCAGGCGCCCACTGGATGACTCAAATGGATGTCAAGACCGACAGTGAACACACAGCCATTTTTTCAGGTGCTCAAAATGCCATCAGCACAGCATTGCTCTCTCTTTTTCATCTGGGGGACAAACTGGCTGTGGATGAATACACCTATTCCAATCTTATCGGCACAGCCAAACTTTCTCACATCCAGCTGGTTCCTGTGGCGGGTGACAACTGCGGCATGATCCCTGAAGCTCTGCAGGAACTTTGCCGCAGCTCCCGGATCAAGGGAGTCTTTCTTATGCCCAACTGTGCCAATCCAACGACCTGCACACTGCCTGAAAAACGCAAAGATGAACTTGCAAAGATCATTCTTGAAAACGCTCTCACTGTCATTGAAGACGACAACACGGGAACGCCCCTTCCGGGAACGTCAGATTACCACTCCATCTACTCCCGTGTCCCGGAGCAGACCCTCTATATATGCAACTCGACCATGGCACTCTGCAGCGGTCTGCGGGTCACCTTTGCGGCATTTCCCGAGAAGCTCAAACCGCTGCTGCTCAATGCCCTCTTTCACCTGAACATCAAGACCTCTTCTCTCGATGCCGAGATCATGACAGAGTTGATACTCAGCGGTCAGGCGAAAAAGATCATTGAACAAAAGAGTGCTCTTGCCATAGAAAGAAACAAAATTTTTGATTCCATATTCCCCGGAGAGATCCCTCCCGGTTCACCGGCGGCATTTTTCCGCTGGCTTCCCCTGCCCCATCTGCCTTTCAAGGGCATGGAACTGGAACGGGAACTGCTTAAAAATGGAGTCAGTGTTTACCATGCCCATCGCTTCACAGTCAACCGTAATCCGGGAGGATTTTTGCGTTTTGCCATATCTTCACCCCATTCAGCAGAGGAGTTGACAAAAGGCTTGACAACGGTCAAAAACTTTCTTGATGAAAACAGAGTTTAACTCCTGGGGGGGGCTTTGATAAAGGCATAAAAAAGAAGGGCTTACCCTTTTGCAAGGCCCCTCCCCTGTGTTGTTTGTCAGCAGCAAGTCACCTTGATGTTTGCCTTTTCAAGACATGAGATCAAATCCGGAATATCTGCCGCTTCAAGGATCCTGTAAGGCATAGCCGAAACAGGGGCTTTATCAAAGTCGGCAAGGGGGGCAGAAACCATATCTTCCCACGAGTCCGGCATATCAAAAAGTTTGACCTCACCTGTGTAGGGAGAAATGACAGCAGCAAGGAGCGCAGGAATAACACCGAATCCCAGTGCTTCAATGGTCACTTTTCCGGAAGAAGATGCAGGTCCAATGGTTTTCAGTGCCGCCAGTATATCCTGCACCCTTTTCCCGCAATAGCTTTCTCCCCACAGCATAGAAAGTGAAGTAAAGTAATAATCGGGACCGTAGTAGTAATAAAAATCCCTTTCCGGCATCTGTTCACAAGCAGTCGAAGCACATTCCCCCACGCCCCGGAAGTCGATACTGTAAAGGGCATCTCCGGGCTCCGGCTCTCTCAGTTGAAGCTCTGAGGCACAATCAAGATTGGGCACATAAAGCACTGTCTCTCCCTCAATGGGGTTGATATTGTAAAAGAGCGCCTTTTTAGCTGAACGGTGCAAAATGGACATCATCCTCCCCGGTTCAGTTTCCAGACCGAAACGGGAGTAGTTCTGATGAGCGCCCTCCTGAAGATAGTAGCGGTAGATCAGCCGTCTGATATAGGGTTCTTCCACCTTGCCGATCCCCAGAAGCCGGGAAAGTTTTTTCCCCAACTGCTCTTTGGAGGAATCTTTGCGTTTCTTTTTCAAAACCTTTGCCATATCAGCAGCAGCTTCATAGATTTTTTTCTCCCCTTCAAGGTTGTAAACCTCCCCTCCGGGAGCCGCATAGAGCTCTTCTTCCGCACTGATCCCCAGCTGTTCTTCGTTGATCTCAGGACATTGGATCCCGGCACAAGTGCAGAAAAATTTGTAAGCCGTCTGCCGGAGCTGCCCGGAAAGTCCGTGGTGACTGTCGCCGATGAAACTCTTGAGATTTTCGCTCCCTCCCAGAAGTCCGTAGATATGTTTCAGATCCTCTTCCGCCTCATCGAGCCCTCTGGGGTCGAAAAAGTCGTGTTTCTGCCCCAGAAGGATCAGAGGACGGGGCGCCATTGCCACGAGAAAGTCGGAGTAATCCAATCCCTGTTTTGAAGCAAACATGGGAATCTGTTCAGCATCGGTAGCCATTTCATTTTCCACATTGTGCAGCCATGTGGTGACGGCACTTGAAGGCGCTGCCCAGGCGACCCTGGAGTCAAGAGCAGCGATCCAGATCGTTTGGGTACCGCCCCCTGAGTTGCCGTGGACACCGATCCTTTGGGGATCGACTTCAGGACGGCTTTCCAGATAGTCGATGGCACGCATGGAATCCCAGACAAACCATGAAAAAAGATCCTCCCCCACAGGGAGAAGCTGCTTTCCGATAAGGTTGTGCTGCTCTGTAGGGTTGTATTTGCGCTCTTTGATATCATTGAACTGTTTACGTTCCCCCTGCCCTATGGGGTCTATGGCAAGAACAGCAAATCCGCATGCAGCCAGACTCCGGGCGGCAGTCTGATAAACATGATATGCTTTGCCTTCAGCGGCATGCCCGCAAAGGAAAAGGATCGCCGGAAGTTTCCCCTTACGCCCTTTTGGGAGCAGAAAGTTCCCGGTCACAGTGCATCCGGGCCGACTTTCAAAAAGAACTTTTTCCAAAGTGAATTCAGGAAAATCCAACTTACCTGTAACACGGGAGTTGAGGGGCGTTCTTTCAGCAGGAGCATGAAAGCACTTTTGTACTTTTTCCCTTATGGAGTTGACATGGCGTGCTGCATCCTCAGCAGTTTTCAATTTCCTGAGCGCAGCTTTGCGTGCAGTGTATTGTTTGCGGTATCTTGACAGGAAGAAATCCTGCAAGGCATTGCCTTGAGTAATGGAAATCATAACAAAACTCTTTTATTTCTTTATTTCACGGATCTCCACACGGTCGATCCACGCAGTTCCTTTGGTTCCTTTGGCAAGGGAAATGCTCAAATACTCCGTCAGCCCCTTTTTCCGTTTGGAACCGCACTTTGAGCTGGTTTTGATCTTGATAGAAATTCTCGTCCAGGGCATGGTTCCTCTGAGATAAGCCCGGGGCATCCAATGGACATTTCCGCCGCATTCGTCAAATCTTGCCCGGACACCTCCTTTGCCGTCAGGGGCGACATTTTCCAGCTTGACAAAGTAACTGACCACATATTCCGTGCCGGGTTTAAGTTTGAAACGCTGTGTCACGCTGTCTACCTCAGGGTAAGTCAATTTGACAGAAGCCCCTTGAGTAAGGAAATTTTTATGATCCACAACAAGTTTGTTGCGTCCATACCACGGACCGATCCAGCGCTTGCCCCTGATAGGAACTTCAAAGTCACCATATTTGATGACAGAAGGAGAGGGATCTTTGTCAAGGAAACACCATCCCCATTTTTCGACTTCCAGAAAACGGCGCATAAAGGGATTCCATGTATACACCTCATTTGTTTCATTGACACGCGAACGGTTGCGGGTAAAGTTGACAGGGAAAGCCGTTGCGTTCCCCTTCATGCTTTTCCGGGGGAGCCGCACTTCGGCGATCCACTTTTTCCCCTTTTCTATGGATGTTTTGATCTCTGCATTGCTGGTCCATTTCACATTGAAAGCACCACGGGTATTCTGATAATCTGTCAATTTTCCTTTGGAGTCGATCATCAGCTGATAGTGATTACTTCTGGAATTATCCGGATTGAGGAATATTTCAGCAGTGGAGTTTTCCCAGCGCCGGCTGTCATCAGCGGGAAGATCCACAGCTAAGATTTTACCTGTGTCGGGTTCAAAGTTCTCAAAAGCAAAGTAGAAATTCTCCTTGTCATAGAGCATCCGCACCACCGTTTTGACATTGACCTCCCCTTTACCGAAGCGGGTCAACTGAATGGGCAAAGCCTTATTCCACGCCTTGTCGTTGAGTTTACCGTCAATAACGATCCTGCCCTCAACGGGGACAGCGGTCATGCGCCATGAATCTTTCTGATCCATGGTTTCCATAAAACGTTTGCGCTGCTCAACAACGGTCTGCCAGACCTCACGTTTGATAAAACGGATCCGGGCATACTCCATGGAGTTTTTGGGAACTGCGGCTTCAGCGGCTTTGATAAAGCCTTCCATCTTCTTCATCATTGATTCAGAGTAACGTTTGGTCCAGATCTCCAAATCAGGAACCATTACCGTCTTGGGGCCTTCGGGAGTTTCCACGCTGTTGCCCACAAGAGCAAGCCAGTTCTTTTCGATCTGGTCATAGAAGGCAGCCATCTGTTTGGCGGCGGCTCCGAAAAGGAGTCTGTGGTGCTCTTCAAGAAGTTTTTCGATATCCAGATCATTTGTCCAGAGCGCTTTGTAGTAAACATACAAATTGAGGTACTGGAACATGAAACGGTCAACCCCCACCTCAGCGAAAGCGCCGCAGGTATAAGGAGCTGTTTCTTTGTAATAACGTGCCACGGCACGGGGGGCGTTGGTGGGGACTCCGGGATAGGAGCCATGGGGATATTTGATGAGATAGTTCCACATCCTCATGCGGCTGCCGGTAAGTTCCCCCCATGTTCTGACGCGTTTCAATTCCCTCTGATACACCTCTTCATTGCCTACTGACCAGGGACCTTTGGGGCACATGACGAAAAGAATATTATCAGGCAATTTGAAGTCAGGCAGCTGAAGTGTCGGCCAATAGATCCATGCGGCGATATAACCGTGTCCTTTCACATAATTGGCGGCATCGGCATAATAACGCCACATAAAATCGCTCAATTTCTTATTCTTTCCGGAACCGTCGATATCAGGAAAACTCTTGCGGCACTTGGGACAGCGGCAGGGATAGTATCCATCATCGGGGGTGATGTCGTAAACAGGAACATTACGGTCCAGCTGGGCGTGCCAGGCGACCACGCCGGGACGGTTTTTGTAGGGACGGACACCTCTTTCAGAAGCAGGACGCCCTTTGAGAAAAGCCAAAGCGTCTTTATAGATCTCTTCACGGATACCGCTGTTGAAGCAGAGCTGTTCTTTCATGTCAGAACGGAACTCCAGAACAGACTTTCCGGCGGCATTACGGGCGAAGTATTCGGGGTGGCTTTTGGCAAAGCGGGCAATAAATCCCTGTTTTTCCAATCCGTGACAGCAGGGCCATGTCCAGGACTGGTATCTCATACGCAGACGGTACTGCTGCATGTTGAAGGGTTTGCCCAGCTCAACGGGCATAGTGATGTTCCGGGGACGCCATGAAGAATAGGTGCTGCGCTGGACTTTGTCCGGACGCTCATAGATATCAATGGCTGGCAATTTCCACTCTTTGTGTTTGGGGATAACGGTACCGAGTTTTCCGGGGAAATAGAATCTGATACCTGCAAAGCGTTCCAGAAAATCATATACGCCGAAGATGGTTCCCCTTTCACTGCCGGAGCCGTTGTAACTGCCGCTCCGGGGCGATTTTTTGGGATCATCCCTTCCGATGATAAGCACATTTTTACCAATTGTTTTGATAAAGAATCCGTCCCGGTCGATTCTGGAAATATCAAGTCCCGCCTTTTTGGCAAGTTCACGGTCGCCGATGATGATGGCAGGGCATTTCCCGGAAGGCGCTTTTTTAACAGCGATCCCGGTTCCCAATGCTTCAGAAAGCAGCTGTGCCGCCTCTCTTGCACCCTCTTGTGCCGCGGGGAAAGCTGACGCAGGCGCAACGATCTCAAAACACACTTTACCTTTGGAAGCCAGAGTTATGACCGGCTCTTTGCCGATCCTGATGGAACGGGGAAGCTCCGGCTGGAATTTGTAATTGAATTTCACCTCAGGAGCCGCTCCCAGAGAAAGGCAGAACGCAATACTCAGCCAAATACCTCTCAACATAATCTACCTCATATTTATGACACAGTTAACGGAATCTCTTAAAATATACTGCACAACAGAGGAAATAACAATATATAAATTCTTAAAAAAATATATAAATCGTGACATTTACGAGGTAATTTCAAAAGTCATTCAAAAAATGGCAAAGATGTCATTCGCAAAGAGCTGTAAAGGGTAGTTTGAGGGTGCTACCTGCAAGGTAACAGCCGAAAACGCTCCCTTTATCAGATCGAAGCGAGGGCACTTTGACAATTTTGAGGAGTTTTGAAATTGCCTCTTACGAAAAAAAAACTCCCTTTGCCCCCCGGTAAAAAGCAGCAAAGGGAGAATTTTCCGGCAGAGTTCAGCAACTCTTATTTCTTCGCAGAGGCTCCGGCGTTCTTAAATTCCACCTTGGAAAGGATCTGGAGCTGATAGACTGTGAAGCCGATCAGGATGAATGCCAGCATCCATGCCGCTGCAGTGGCAGGACCAAAGCTCAAGTAGGTGAATGCTTTATACCAGATGTAGAGACCGGCAGTCTCAGTTTTGGTGGCGGCATCACCGCCTGTCATAACAAGGATGTTGCCCGTTGAAGAGTACCAGGAGTGAATGAAGGCACCTACAAAGTTGATGATGATAAGAGCCTTCAAAGTGGGGAAGACCACAAAAAGGATCTTGTCGATAAAGGTGGCGCCATCAATATCGGCAGCTTCGTAGTAGTCCTCCGGAATACCTTTCAAGGCAGCAAGGTAAATCAGACATCCGGGTCCCATACCAGCCCAAACCATAGGGATCACACACGAAATCATAGCGGTATTGGGGTTGAAGAGCCAGCGGTAGGGTTCGCTGTTAGTCTGGATCAGACGGGGGAAGAAGTGTGCCAGAGTCTCGCCCAAAGTTTCATGTCCGGGGAAGAGCACAGGGAAGGCAAGAGCGCTCACAGCGCCGAAAAGGACAAAACCGACAACGATGAAGATACTCATTGTACCCCAGAGACGGTAGAAGGCAAGACGGCGGGCGAACATGAAGCAGATGATCATGAGGATGGCGCCGATGCCGATGAATCCGGCAGCGGGGATGCTCAGAACGATCTGGTTCAAGGCACCGAATTCAGAGGGTTCGTAGAACTGTTTCCACAGCAGCATGGTCACCAGACCGGAGATCACGGCGGGGAGATAGTAGATCATACGGAAGAGCAGTTTGCCTTTGGGCACTTCCTGCAGCAAAATTGCAAGGATCATGGGGGGCAGAAAGGTCAAACTGATAACCAGCATGGAATAACGGAAAGCGTTCCAGATGGAACTCCACCAGTAGCTGTCAACCATCAGATTACCGAAGTTGTCAACGCCCACAAAGATGGATTTACCGATGATCTTATAATCCTGGAAAGCCATGACAGATCCCCGTGCCAGCGGCAGGTATTGCCACATAAGAATGGTCAGGACGGCAGGCAGCAGAAGCATATAAGCCCAGAAATTACGGCGGAATCCCCAAGTCTCCTGCTTCACCCCCAAAATGCTTTTGGGCGGGGTAAAGATGCGGAAGATCTTGCGGAAGACGAAGAAGTAGGCGATAAGGATACCCACCAGCACGCAGCAGGCGATGACCCGGCGTTTGGTGCGCTCGGCATCGGAGATGTCACCGATCATCAGCTCGTTGGCACGGGCTTCAGCATTACGGATGATCTTGCGCAACTGCTTGATACGCAACTGCGGATCTGAGGAAAGTTTATCCTGCAACTCCATGGATTCAGCGATCTGCAGGGGGATAGACATCTGTTCGTAGGCAAAGTTACTGTTTTTTCCGTAGGGTTCAGGACGCCCTGCGGAAAGCGCCACCTCATAAAGATCAAGGATCTCCTTGGGCGAAAGGCGCAGAAGATCTTCGTAACCGAAACGTTTCAGATAACGGGGCATGACAAACTGTCCCATACCGCCTTCCACAAAGACCTTGGTACGTGCTCTCTGTCCGGCTTCGCTCTCTCTGTGGAACATATATTCCCATGAGGCATCGCGGATCACAGGGTTGCTGACACCGGCAAACATCCCGAACATACCGCAGTTCAGCTCACCGCCACGATGACGGACTCCCTTTTCATCAGGATAGCCCAGGGGCACAGGTGCCATGCCGTAGATTTCAGGGTTGAAAGTGGAAAGAGTCCTTTCGTTGATATAGGTCAGATAAACACCGATCTCACCATTTGCCCACTTGTTTTGAGCCCGGGGATCCTTATAGGCATAACCGCGACGGACCACACCTTTTTTGTCGATCCATTTTTCAGCGGAAAGAGTGGTATAGAACTCAAGAGCACGCAGTCCGGCTTCGGAACCGAAAGTACACCGCCATTTGCCGGTATCTTTATCCTGTTCCATGACTTCGCCGCCTGCGCACCAGAGAAAGGTGATCCAGTACCAGGACTCTGTCTTGCCGCGACCCAGCATGATACCGTAGATACCATTGCCGGGATCGCTGATTTTTTTACAGGCAGCCAGAAGATCCTCCCATGTCCACCGGGCATCGGGATAAGGGATCTTATGTTTATCAAAAAGATCTTTGCGGTACATCAGAACCTTCCCCACAGGGGAACCGCCCTGGGGAATGGTCCAGAAATGGGTCTTGCCGTCGGGGCCCAGGCGCCTTACCACAGGCATCACTTTTGGATGGATGCGTTCTTCAAAAAGTTCTTTGCGCTCTTGAGGAGTCAGTTCGTTGATAAACTCATCAAGAGGATAAAGGAAATTATTACTGATGTAATTGTCCGATTTGCGGAAGTTGATATGCAGCACATCAGGAGCCATATTACCGGCAATGGCGAGAAGGTCGTTTTCCACACCTTCCACGCGGATACCTGAGAAAGGCTTCAGGCGGATCTCCACATTATCCCAGTTGAATCGCCCGTATTTTTCGGGATTTTTCTTATATTTGGCGGCATATTTTTTCTTGAACCGCTCAGGAAAATTTTTTACAAAATCGTTGACAATGGCGGTATTGGCACGGTTGTTAACGTCGGTTCCGGTGGAATTGGGCAATCCGTCAACGGTGAGCTCAATAACCGTTTTCCCGGTTTTCCGGTCTGTAAAAACTTTTCCTGCTTCAAGAGCAGAACTCCAAAACACCATCAAAGCTGTCAGGAACAATGTAAGAAATGCTGTCTTTTTCATAAATCCCTTTACTATTTTTGACCCGGCTGCCAAATAAGCAGCGACAAATTATTTCTTGTGCATTTTATATACTATAGTTGCTAAAGAGCTTTGTTTCAAGTAGCAAGGGCACTTTTACTCTGAAAAAAAACAAATTTCGGTTCCCAAAACTCTTCTTAAGATATTGAGGTAATTTCACAAGTCATTCAAAAAATGGCAAACGACTGTCCCCGCCCAAAGCAATCCGGCACTCCCGATCACATAGCGTCTGAAGCGCCGATCCTGCCAATGTGACATGAAAAAGCCATTAAAAAAGCGCCCGCAAGCATGTGACTTCCGGACGCTTAAAAAAACACAAAGTTTACTTGAAGTACTTGACGATCTCTTCCGCAAAGAGTTTGTGTCCCGCCTGATTGGGGTGGACTCCGTCAGCAAGATAGTTTTCGCGGTAGGCAAAAGGTCCCATCTTTTTGATCATTTTCTCAAGGGGAACAACGGTGCAGTTGTACTTTCGGGCTACCTCATAGACCATTTTCGCCATATCGTCCTGTCCGTACCAGCGGGGGATACCCGGCAAGGTGGGGATCAGGATGATGGCGGTTTTGCCGTTGGTCCGTGCCAGCAGGTGATCGATCCAGATTTCCAGCTGTTTGCGGTACATCTCAGCGCTCTGCCCGCCGGAACGGTTGTTGTAACCGATCAGCATGGTGGCGACATCAGGAGTACCTTTGGTAAAATCGCGATCCATCCAGGCGATGGAATCCTTGGTGCGCGCCCCTCCCACAGCAACACAGACGGACTTGATATTGGGATTTTTATACTTGGCAGCAAGCATCTTCCCCAGCAGTTCAGCATAACGCTTCTCGCCCTTCCCCAGACAGGTGCCCGCAGTGATGGAGTCACCGAAACAGGAGATCTGCACTTTGGAATTGCTCTTCATTTTTTTGACTGCTTCAGCAAGAGGCATTGCCTTACGGTATTTGCCGTATGGATATTTTGGGGCAACTTTTTTCACAAGTGCCAAATTGCGCACCTGATAAGAAAAGGGGGCACGGCGGGCGTTGCACCAGGTGATACGCCAGTAGTCACCGAAATTGATGGTGCACAAACGGGTCACAGGCATCTTATGGATGAGTCCGGCACTGTAATCGTTGGCAGGAGCCATATCAGCAAAACTCACAGTATATTTTTTCCACTCTTTGCTCTTCAAGGGGAAATACCAATGCCCCAGAAATGCCTGGTTTTCTCCGATGACGATATTGCCCCATTCATCCGAACCGTCGCCTTTGACTTCAAAAGAGATCCCTTCGTAAACAGTATTGATATCCTTCCCCCCGTCAAGAGGATAATCCATCGCCCAAACCGAAGCGCGTGAAATTCCGGGAAGCAGTTTCAAGGCAACGATCTTCTCTTTTTCCTTGACGGGTTGAGCAAACTGCTGTTTTCTCCAGACACGGGGGCTCAAAAATCCCTTGAGGGGCACTTCAGCTGCAACAGAAAAACCGATGGCAGCTGCCAGCAAAAGCATCATTTTCTTCATAAACGTTACCTTTTTTGTTGATTTCCCGAAGCAGTAATGCTTCAGAGGGAAAAAATCAGTCGATGTGGTTCCGGGATCTGTCAAAAAGTTCAGAAACCTTTGCCTCAGGCTTTTTGCAAATGCAGGAAACGATGACAGTTGCAAGAAGCCCTGCAATAAATCCGGGAATGATCTCATAAATCAGAGTTGACTTCAGGAAAATATACCACAATATATCCACGGCGAATCCCACAAGGATCCCGGCAAAAGCGCCCCAGTAGGTCAGACGCTTCCAGTAAAGTGCCAGCAATATGACCGGTCCGAAAGAGGCTCCGAATGCCGCCCAGGCGCAGGAAACAAGTGCCATAATGCCTTTACACTCAGGACTTGCTGCAATAAGAAAAGCTGCGATACTGATAACGACCACAATGATCCTGCCCGCCCAAAGCATCTCTTTTTCAGAAGCTTTCTTGCGGATGATGGGCTTATAGAGGTCAGAAGCAAATGCCGAAGAAGAGGCAAGAAGCTGAGAATCTGCCGTACTCATGGCGGCAGCAAGGATCGCCGACAGTGTGATCCCTCCCAGAAAAACAGCAATGGCAGTCAGTCCGGTGGAGCTGCCTACCGTATCAAAGACACTGCGTATCATGTTGATAAAGACCAGTTCAGACTGATTTCCCTTTACCAGAACATCACCAAGATATTTACGTCCCACAAGCCCCACAGCACAGGCAGCAGTAAGGATCAGAGCAAACCAGATACAACCGATGATCCGGGACTTTTTCATCTCTTTTTCGTCCTTCACAGAGAAGTAGCGGATAAGGATATGGGGCATACCGAAATATCCGAGCCCCCACCCGAGACCGGTGAGAATGTCGCTGCAGCTTTTCCAATCCATCTTTCCGGATGAAAGAAAATTCCAATAATTTTCGGGCAATGCCGCTGCAGGGATCGTAAAGGTCGCCGTATTCATGATGATCCCGCAGGCAATGGGGATCAGCATCAAAGCGCCCAGCATAAGGAGCCCCTGAAAGAAATCGGTCCAGCAGACAGCATTGTATCCCCCAAGGAAAGTATAGATCACAATAATGACCGTTGCCACGACCATGGCGATTTGAGGATCGACTCCCAGCACGGTGTTGAACAAAGTTCCGCAGACATAAAGACTTGCCGCAGAGTAAATACAGTAGGTCACAACAAAGACAACGGCTGAAAGCACCATGATCTCTTTGCGTTCAGAGCAGAAACGGCGGGTAAGGAACTGGGGGATCGTAATAGAATCCCCCGCAACAATGGAGTAACGCCGCAGCACCGGAGCCACTGTGATCCACGCAGTCACGGTACCGATCAAAAGACCGATAGCGATCCAGACCTGTCCCATGCCCTGAAGATAGATCGCTCCGGGCAGCCCCATCAGGACCCAGGCGCTCATATCAGAAGCCCCTGCTGAAAGAGCAGAGACCCAGCCGTTCATCATCCTGCCTCCCAGAAAGTAGGATTTTTCAGAACCCGATGAAGTTCTTTCTTTAATGAAAAAATAGATGCCGACTCCAAGAACCAGCAGCAGATACAGCCCCATGGCAACAAGTTCAGGTACTTTCATAAAATATAAATTCCTTAAATATTTTGAGCCAGAAAATCAGGATTAATATAGCACAAAACCGTCTCAAATTCAAGTATACTTTAACACTTTTCCCGTCCCGGCAGCTTGAACTGTATAAAAATCAGGTGTATATTTCGCAGCAGTCAATTTTTACCTGATCCAGAAAGGATATTTTCATGAGAAAAATCGTTGCCGTTGATTTTTATGACCTGATTCTCCAGCAGCACAGCCTTTACAGCCGGGAGGATATCGATCAGCTTTTCAGAGGATATGCAGCCATAGGGATCGACACCGTTATGTGGCGTCTTTCTGTCTGCGGACTCCTTCTCTACCGGACCAATACCCCTGACATGGTGCGCCCCGTCCCCGGTAATAATCATTTGACCAAAGCGGCAGAAGTCCTCAAAAACTACGATCCCGCCGAAGCGGCTGTGCGCTGTGGAAAAAAATATGGTATCAAAGTGATCTTCTGGCTGACCATTTATGATGACAATGGACTGAAAATCAACGACCCTATGGAGTCTTCCTTCTGCAAAGAAAACCCTCAATACAGCTGGCGTTCAAAGGATGGTAAAGAGTATTTTCACGGCATACTTTCTTATGCCTACCCGGAAGTGGTTGAGTTCCGGATGCGCCAGATCAGGGAGATCCTCTCTTACGGCGGAGACGGTCTCTATTTGTGCAACCGTTCCCATTCCCGTCCCCGCCTTCTCTGCGAAGCCATCGCTGCCGGTCTCAACAAAAAAGATCCTGCCGCATACGGGCAGCTTTTTGAGTCTGAATACAAACGCTGCCGCGGCATTTTCGGGTATGATCCCCCGGCACTTGCGACTTACACAGGGGACCTTGAGGATGATATTGCATGGCAGAAACACCGGGGAAAATATTTTCTTTCCTTCATGGAACAGGTACGAAAGATCACTCCGGGAGAACTCTGGTTCGGATTGCGTTATCAATACGATCTCGGCTCTTTTATCTACGGCAAACACTTTTTCGACTGGGAGCGTCTCACGGACGGAACCCTTGCGGATGCTCTGCTTTATGAACTCCAGGTCCCCAATTACGACAAAGAGGAGGATTTCCCTGAATTCTACCGGGAGACATCAACCGGAAAATATCTGTGGCTGAATCTTCATCATACCAAACCGGACACTATATTGCGCCTTCATGCTGAGTGCCTTGAAAGGTGGCGTCCCCGTCTGGACGGCATCGTCATGTTTGAAGCTTTCAACATGACTTACAATCCTCAGTACCGGGAGTTCATCAAACACTTCTGATCTTCTTCAATCCGCCAGGTAGCGGAAGAGTCCGGTGCTGTAGGTAAATCCTGCACCGACATCGTGCATGGTGCTCAACAATGCCGTGGGATAAATATCTGTGTGTCCGTCAACATGGACCAGCATTCCTTTTTTGGCATTGTAGTGTCCCCACGTAAGTCCGGCAAAATTAGACCCGGGGGCGAGATTGGCGCCGTTTGGGATGCCGTTTGGACGGGTATCGATGTTCCATGCTCTTCTGGAAGGAGTGCGTATCAGAGACCACTTTGCCTGCCGGTATCCTCCGGGAGCCACTTTGCTGCCCCGCGCCATGATGGAAATGGTAAAATCGATCTTAGCTCCGTAAGTTTTGGTGGTTGCATCAGGCTGTGAAGAGCAGGAGAAAGCTCCCGGTTTGGTGTAACGGACCATACTTTTGGGGGATTGACTCAAGCGGTAGTGGTCTCTTTTGCCGTATCCTGCGTATGAAGACAACATCACATACCAGGTACCTGTTCCGGGAGGTGCATACCCGGAATAGCTGCCGTCGGGATGGTAGGAAAAAGAGGCATAGTCCTTGTTATCATCGGCGTACATGGAAGAGTAAGTGCCCACACTCTTCAGATTATTGACACAATGGGCGGCTTTACCTCTGTCCCGTGCCTGCTGCAAAGCGGGCAGAAGCATGGCGGCAAGGATAGCAATTATTGCAATTACAACAAGAAGTTCAATCAATGTGAAAGAGGCAGCAAAAGTTTTTTTCCGGCAGTTTGAAACATCCATAATCAACCCCTCCTGCATGTCATGATCAAATTTTCTGTCAAAAGAGGTAATTTCAAAAGTCATTCAAAAAATGGCAAAGTTGTCATTCGCAAAGAGCTGTAAAGGGTAGTTTGAGGTTGCTACCTGCAAGGTAACAGCCGAAAACGCTCCCTTTATCAGATCGAAGCGAGGGCGCTTTGACAATTTTGAGGAGTTTTGAAATTGCCTCAAAAGGAAGTAATTTCAATTTTTTTGAAAATTGCCTCTAAAGCCTTAACTGTTGCTAATGTACTCCGGCAAAAGCGTAAAGTCAAGGCGCAAATGCGATTTTTTAAGGAAAAATTTCTCTCAGCAAATTGTAATACACTCCATGCGGTGCTAAATTATGTGGATGTTCAATTCAATAAAATCCGTAACTTTCGGGAAAACATTTTTATGAAAATCGCCATTTGCATCAAGCAGGTTCCCGGGACCACCGCCGTTGAGGTGGATCCTGTCACCGGGACCTTAAAACGGGATGGGGTCGAGTCAAAGCTCAACCCCTGCGATTTGTATGCTCTTGAGACCGCTCTGCGCCTGAAAGAATCCTGCGGCGCCCATCTGACTGCCGTGACTATGGGACCGCCTCAGGCTCAAAGTATCCTTCGTGAAGCATTTATGATGGGGGTGGATGAAGCGTTCCTCGTTTCTGACCGGAAATTTGCCGGTTCAGATGTGCTGAGCACCAGCTACACCCTTGCACAGGCTTTGCAGAGCGCAGGTACTTTTGATTTGATCATCTGCGGCAGGCAGACCACCGACGGCGATACAGCACAGGTGGGATCGGAACTTGCCGAGCTGATGGATATTCCTCATGCCGCCAACATCACTGAGATCCGCGGTATTGAAGAGAACACATTGCACGCAACAGCCCTGCTCCCGGGGAGCAGACTTCAAATCGCCATAAAACTGCCCGCCCTGATCGCTGTTGACGAATCCATCGCAGAGCCCCGTCTGCCCTCCTACAAGCTGAAACTTGCAACAGCAGACAGAGAGATCAAAACCCTTTCCCTCAAGGACTTTGCCGACACCGACGAAAACCACTACGGTCAGAATGGTTCCCCCACCCGGGTGGTGCGGGTATTCCCCCCTGAACACAACACACTCCAGGAACGCTGGGAAGGCAGCGGCAAAGAGAATGCCACACGCCTCGCCGCATTTCTTGAAGAAGGCAAATTCCTTCAAAATCCCAGGTGACACTTATGAGCAAGATCATTGTACACAACGAAAATGTGAAAGATTTTTCCGGAATTGCCGAACTCTGCCCCTTCGGTGCCATTGAAATCACAGACAACAAAGTTTCCATCAATGCCGGATGCCGGATGTGCCGTCTTTGCACCAAACGTGCTCCCGGAATTTTTGAATTTCAGGAAAGCGCCCTTCCTCAAATCGACAAATCCAAGTGGCAGGGCATTGCCGTGGCGGCAGAACTGACAGAGAAAAACGAACTTCACCCCGTAACGCTGGAACTTTTAGGCAAAGCAAGAGAACTTGCCGCAAAAATCGGTCACAAAGTCCTTGCCTTTGTCGCCGGATCCCAAGTAAAAGAGGCAGCAGACACCCTTGTCAGCTATGGTGCTGATGAGGTGGTGGTCTATGATGATGATGCCTTGAAATATTTCCGGGTCGAACCCTTCACTGCAGCCCTTGAAGATTTTATCAATTTCCGTCATCCATCCGTGGTGCTGGTGGGCGGAACTGTGATCGGCAGACAGTTTGCTCCCCGTGCAGCAGCAAGATTCCGCACCGGTTTGACAGCAGACTGCACAGTTCTCGATATCAAAGGAAACACTGATCTTGAACAGATCCGTCCCGCCTTCGGCGGCAATATCATGGCGCATATCAACACACCCAATCACCGTCCCCAGTTCGCTACGGTGCGCTACAAGATCTTCCCCTTCCCGGAAAAGTTGGAAAATCCCCGGGGAGTCAAAACTTTCCGCACACTCACCCGGGAGCAGCTGCGTTCCGCCGTCACCGTCGAAAAAGCTGAACCGCTCCCTGAAGAACAGGGCATCGAAGAAGCTCAGGTCATTGTCGCCGCAGGAAAAGGAGTCAAGCGCCAGGAGGATCTGAAAATGATCCGTGACCTTGCCGAAGCGCTCCACGGCAAAGTGGCGGGGAGCCGCTGTCTGATCGAAGCCGGATGGCTGGATCACAAACAGCAGATCGGTCTTTC
>JAFTIE010000189.1 GCA_017457065.1 Lentisphaeria bacterium | reverse complement strand
GGGGGAAACCAACGCTTCCACCATTGACCGCTCTCTGCTCTATCAGGAGTTGCTCCAGAGTATGATCGATGATTGGAGAAGAAGGTGGCGGCAGCCGGATTTGCCCTTTATTATGGTCCAGCTGGCAGGATTCGGTTCAGAAACAGCCTTTGAAGAGGAGGCTCCATGGGCATTCCTGCGGGAATCTCAGAGACTTATCGCTCTGCAGGATCCGGATACCTATATGGTCTCCGCCATTGATGTGGGCGAAGCCAACGACATCCACCCCCAGAACAAACTTGAAGTGGGAAAACGCCTTGCCATGTGTGCGCTGCACCATGTTTACAACATTGAAGAGATCGTTCCATCTGGTCCTGAAGTGGAAAAGGCTGAAGTTTCAGACGGCGTTGTGCGCCTTACATTTTCTTACGGCGAAGGGCTGGAATTGCGCTCCGGTGACGACGCCTTTTTCCTTGCCGGGGCAGATAGGGTATTCCATCCTGCCGATCAGGTGCGGATCGACGGAGAGCAGCTTGTGGTCAGCTCTTCAAAGGTGGCAGAGCCTGTGGAACTGCGGTACGCCTGGGCAGGATTCCCCGCTGTGCTGCTCTATAACAAAGCAGGATTTCCGGCTCCTTCATTCCGTCTTTGCTTTTGCGAAGATTGAAAATCGATTTCAGAGTAACATAAGGAATAGTTTTTATGGCAATGTTTGAATCTGCGCTTTATCTCCCCGGAGAAATTTCAAGTGAAGAATGGCTTGGAGCTATCCGGCATAAGATCGTTCTTGACGGCAGTACCGCCTGGGTGGTGGAACCTGCCGACCCACTGCCGGGTAAAAAGTGGTTCTGGCTCCCTGAGTGGCCCGATGCTTTCCCGGAACGCAACGGCGTCCGGGAGTTGCTGCAGCTGGGGTATCACATGATCTACATCAACATCTACGGTCAATATGCCAATGATGCTTCTCTTGAGATCATGAAGCGCTTTTACGACTACCTGAAAGCTCTCGGATTCGCCGCCAAAGGCGCTCTCATCGGTATGAGCCTCGGGGGGCTTTATTCATTCCGCTATGCTCAGAAATATCCTGAAACTGTGGCTTGCATCTACGCCGATGCGCCGGTTTGCGATCTCAATTACAGAGTGGAGAGCAAACGCGCTGATGCCGGAGCCGTCGCCAAAGCATACGGTATCAAAACGGAAGAACTCGACAACTTTCCTCTGTCTCCGGTGAATAATTATCTGCCCATTGTAAAGAATGGGATCCCCCTGCTGCTGATCCTGGGACTTGCTGATACGGTGGTTCCGGCTGAGCGCAACGGATTGCTTCTGGCTGAACGCTGGGAACAGGCTGGCGGCAGTGTAGAGGTGATCAAACGCCCCAGCTGGGGGCATCATCCCCACGGATTGGATAATCCTTTGAAAATCGTCCGTTTTGTCTTGCAGCATACATTGAACAAGGAGTGAAAAAACTTTTCCGGCAGCCGCTTTTGAAAAGCGGACCGGAAAAATTGTTTGCTTCTTCTGAACGCCCCCCCCCGAAGGAGGGCGTTTTTTACAACATTTTTATCTTACAGTGTTTGAAATATTCCTGATTTTATGGTATAGTAAATGCCATACATCTTGTTTGCTTTAACATAGGAGTACAGTAAATATGCCGGAAGTGATGTCCGCAGAAGAAATACTGCGCCGTTTGAATGAAAAAGAAAGAGTCTGTGACTTTCCCCGTGCTTCAGAAAGAACCTTTTGGGAGCACTTGCCTGAAGATAAAAAAAGTGCTCTGCTCAAACTTGCTGAAACAGCACAAACTTCAGAGATCCCTTGCCTTAAAGCTAAGGACTATATGAAATATTTCCGTGAAGGTAACAGAATCGACTTTGAAACACCTTATTTCCGCCGCCGCCATCAACTGACGGATTTGGTTCTGGGGGAGTGTGTTGAATATAAGGGGCGCTTTCTTGACGATGTGGCAGAAATGCTCTGGCAGATCGTTTCTGAACCTGTGTGGTGTCTGCCCGCACATCAGCATCTGACCGAAGCGCTCCCCGGACCGGAGGAGTGGGTGGTGGATCTATTTGCCGCTGAAACTGCCAAAGTCCTGACCGATGTGCTGCAGCTTCTCGGACCCGAACTGGAAAAAGAGTATTGCGCTCTTGTCAGACGGATCCGGTTTGAAGTGACACGCAGAGTTTTGGAAGTTTGCGAAAAAGAGATCTTCTGGTGGTACGAGGGAAAAAACAACTGGAGCGTCTGGTGCTGCTACTCTGTCAACTCTGCCGCCATAGAGGTCTGGCAGGATGATAAGGAACGCCTTGCTGCTTTTCTTGCCAAATACATGATCCCCATGAAAAGTTTTACTGACCGTTATCCCGAAGACGGCGGATGCAACGAAGGTCCTTGTTATTGGGTCGTTGCCGTGGGGATGCTGATGAACGGGATCGATGTGCTCCAGCGTCGTCTGGGGGGCATGGAGTCGTGGCTTGAAGATCCCAAAATCAGAAGAATGGTGGAGTTTATCCCCCGCATGAATCTCAGCGGCAAATGGTTTATGGGCTTTTCTGACGCGGAATCCTGCTTTTTGAAGCTCCCCCGGGGATGTTTCGCCAAATATGGCAGAATGGTCAACTGTCCCCAGATGATCGCTGCCGCTGTTGCTCTGCCTGAACCTGACCAGAAGGATTTCAGGTTCGGCAACAGAAACACCGGCAGTATTTTTGACACCATTGCTGACCTTACAGAGGATTTGTCTTCCAGTGTCCCAAGAGTATACAATGCCGTGGATTTCTGGCCCGATCTTCAAATCTGGATCGCAAGGCAGTTTCCGGAAAATCCCGAAAACGGTATGGTCTGCTGTCTCAAAGGCGGACACAACAAACAGAGCCACAATCACATGGATCTGGGGCATTTTTCATTGTTCAACAAAAATTGCCCCGTTATTATCGATGTGGGACGGGGCATCTATAGCAGGACCTGTTTCTCAGGTCAGCGTTACACCTTGTGGAATTTGAATGCCACAGGGCACAACGGCGCCCGCTTTGATGATATGCCTCAGGGGCTCGGGCTTGAATATGCTGTGAAACTTGATTGTCAGGGAGACACACTTGTGTGTGATCTCACAGGAGCATTTATGCCAGAGAATAAAGTTTCTTCTTACATCCGTAAAATTGAGTTTGACCGCACTGACGGTGCGGCAGAGCTGATGGAAGAAGCCCGCTTTGAAGGGGAAAAGGAAATTTGTATTTCCTTCTATACCCCGGTTGAGCCCGGTGAAATCGGCACAAACAGTCTTCTGCTCAATGACATCAAGCTGAGCTGTGAAGGTATTGATCTTGCAAGTGTCGTCAAGGTGGACTGGGCGGATCAGAAGATCAACTCCGTATGGGGCGATCTCTGGCAGATCAATTTGAGCTGCCGCAGAGAAAACTATGCTGCCTGGAAAATCAAATTCACTCAAATTTGAGAGGCAATTTCAAAACTCCTCAAAATTGTCAAAGCGCCCTCTTCTTCGATCTGACAAAGGGAGCGTTTTTCCGCCTTCGCATAAAGCTACGGCGGGACAAGCGCCTGTTACCTTACAGGTAGCAAGTGCAAACTACCCTTTGCAGCTCTTTGCGAATGGCATCTTTGCCATTTTTTGAATGACT
>JAFTIE010000188.1 GCA_017457065.1 Lentisphaeria bacterium | reverse complement strand
GTCATTCAAAAAATGGCAAAGATGTCATTCGCAAAGAGCTGTAAAGGGTAGTTTGAGGGTGCTACCTGCAAGGTAACAGCCGAAAACGCTCCCTTTATCAGATCGAAGCGAGGGCGCTTTGACAATTTTGAGGAGTTTTGCAATTACCTCTAATATAACCTCTTTTCAGTCAAAATGCAAACACTCCGGAA
Source organism: Lentisphaeria bacterium (assembly GCA_017457065.1). Classification (GTDB taxonomy): domain Bacteria; phylum Verrucomicrobiota; class Lentisphaeria; order Victivallales; family Victivallaceae; genus UBA1784. Next base: position 3,024 of record JAFTIE010000188.1, on the reverse strand, counting down.
AAAATTTATGAAAACAGCACCGTTTTACCCTTGAAGCCTTGCATAAAGAGTAAAATGGTGGTATATTGACCGCAGTAAAAAAACGAAATAAACGATCAACGGCACTTTGAATATGACAAACACCTCTTTTTCCTCCCGGAGCGGCTGGTTCTGGGTCCCTTCCCTCTATCTTGCAGAGGGACTCCCTGCCGCTCTTGTGACCACAGTTTCACTGGTGATGTTTTCCCATCTGGGTATCCCCTCAGAAAAAGCGCTTTTCTGGACAGGGCTTTATGCCCTGCCCTGGATGCTCCGTCCTTTGTGGGTCCCTGTCATCGACCGTATCGGTACGCCCCGGCTCTGGGGGATCGTGCTGCAGATGGTCATGGGGGGACTCTTTACCGCATCCGGAGCCGCCGCCGCTTTCGGCGCATGGCTCCCGGCGCTGAGCTGTTGTTTCTTTGCCGCCGCATTCGCTTCGGCGACCCACGATGCCGCTGCTGACGGATTCTATATCATCGCCCTTGATCCTGCTGCACAGGCGGGCTTTTCCGGACTCCGCAGTGCCTTTTATAAAGCGGGGACCATCGCAGGACAGGGACTCCTTGCCATGGCGGCAGGAGCTCTTGCAAAACACCTTTCCCCCGGCGTTTCATGGGGCGTGGTCTATGCCGCCGCTGGAATGGTCATGGTTCTCCTCGGTGTATGGCACTTTTTCATGATGCCCCCGCCCCTGTCCCAAGCCCCTGCCCCCCATGCGCCTTCAAAAGGGATACTCCACTTTTTCTCACCCTACCTGGAAACCATCAAAACGCCGGGATTCATAAAAGCCCTTGCCTTTCTGCTTCTCTTCCGTCTGGGGGAATCCCAGTTGCGGGTGGCGGTGCCCTTTCTCCTTGCCAAACGCGCCGACGGTGGCTTGGGGATCACAGTAACTGAGCAGGGATTCCTTTACGGCACCTGCGGTGCTCTGGCACTTATCGCAGGGGGGATCATCTCAGGCTATGCCGTTTCCCGCCACGGAATGCGTCCATGGCTCTGGCCCATGACTCTGGCGCTCAATGTGCCCGATCTGCTCTATGTTTACCTCTCTTTCTGCCGTCCTGAATCTCTGTGGATCACCGGGATCTGTGTCTTTATCGAACAGCTGGGGTACGGATTCGGATTCACCTTGCAGACCCTTTGCATGGTCTGTCTGGCACGGGGAAAAGAGGGAAGCGAAACCACAAGATTTGCTTTGTTTGCCGCCCTTTCACTTTTGGGTGTCATGCTCCCCGGAAGTTTCGCAGGCTATCTGCTGAAAGTGCCTGAACTCCTCTTCCCGGGGCTCTCCCCTTTGAACAGTTACCGGATCTTCTTCCTCTGGGTGATGCTCTGTACAATTCCCTCCTTTGCGGTCACGGCACTTATGGCAAAAACCCTCTGTCAGGGGTTCCCTGCTCCTGAAAAAAAGGAAGGATGATGGGCGTTTTTTCCTTGTAAAATGTTCCCGTAAAGAGTATATTTTGCAATGCTATCAAAATTTCAATAAGGATCTTCTCTCATGAAAACCGTCAAAAACATACTGCTCCGGGGCAGCTGGCAGACCAGAAATATCGGTGACATCGCCCATACCCCCGGATTTCTTTCTCTGGCGCAGCAGGTGATACCAGAAAAGAAAATATGGCTCTGGCCCTGCCAGATCGACCGGGGAGTCAGAGAAATGCTCCTTGCCAATTTCCCCGCTCTCACCATCGTTGAAAGTGAAGAAGCACTTAATGATGCCTTTGAAAAATGTGATCTTCTTATCAACGGTTCCGGTCCCGGCGTTGATCTTGATGCCATGGAACGCTGGGCTCAAAGGACACACAAACCTTACGGATTTTTCGGTGTTTCCGCAGACGGTCTCTGGAGCGAAAGAAAAAGAGAGATTTTTTCCAACGCCTCCTTCATCTTCTGCCGGGATACCCTTTCGGTGCACTTTCTCAAAGCCCAGCAGTTGAAGTGTTCTCTTATTGATTTCGGTCCTGATGCCTCCTATTATCTGGACCTTGCGACGGGAAACAGGGCTTCAGATTTTCTTCAGAAGAACGCTCTTGAAAGAGAAAAGTTCATCTGCGCCATCCCCCGGCTGCGCTGGACGCCTGTTTCCTTTGATGATGAAGGATTCTACTACAAAGATCCCGTCAAAGAAAAAGTCTCTTTTGACCATATTGAAAAAGATATGGAAAAAATGCGCCAAATCATTATTTCAATCGTCCGCAACACCTCTTGCAAAGTGCTGATCTGTCCTGAAATGACCTATCAGGTCCCCTTGGGAAAAAGGTATCTCTATGAGAGACTTCCGGAAGATGTGAAGGCAAAGTGCGTCCTCAAAAAAGAGTACTGGATCACCGATGAAGCACTGCAGATCTACGCCGCCGCCCACAGCCTTGTCAGTATGGAAATGCACTCCCCCATCATGTTCACTGCACTTGGGAAACCTGCGGTTTTGCTCCGTCAGGCTGAAGACACCTGGAAGGGGCAGATGTGGCGGGACACCGGATTGCAGAGCTGGATCTTTGAACTCAATGTTTCAAGTGCTTCAGAAGTTTCAGAGTGCATCCAGAAAATCATCTCAGATTACAAAAGCGCCTGTACCAAAGCTGAAAATGCACGCCAAAAAGCAGTGGATGCAGGAGTAAAGGCTTTGAAGCAGTGTTTTGAAATTTAACAGAAAAAAAATATGTTCACGCCCGAAAAAATCCTTTTGCTTCTTTTTGCGTTGATGTTCGCCGTAGGTGCGGCAGACTATCTCTGCGGCAGCCCTTTGAAACTTGGCAAACGCTTTGTTGACGGGCTCCAGACCTTTGCCCCTCTCTTTCTCACCATGGCGGGATTCATTATCATCGCCCCCCTTCTTGCAAAGGTCCTGATCCCCGGCAGCGGTGTTTTTACCGCCATAGGAGCTGACCCGGCGGTGTTCCCCGGATTGTTCCTCGCCAACGACAACGGTGCCTACCCTCTGGCGCAGAAACTCGCCGTCACGCCTCAGGGCGCCGGATTCGGCGGCATTCTCGTGGGCGG